>JBDHYV010000211.1:0-4904 GCA_039811545.1 Bacteroidales bacterium
CAGGCCAAAGCCTATCACTCCGGCAATGATGCGAATCTGCGTGCTGGCAAACGGGCTGTAACTGCCCATGCCGATTTTGCTTAATATCAACCCGCCTGCCTGACCCAGTACGCCAAAAAATGCAAAAAGTATTCCTTTGGCAGGATATTTGAGCCCCAACTTCTGTCCTTCCGGCTTGTTGAAGATGGTCAATCCGATGCCACTGACTGTTAGGATCATCCCTATCAGATGTTGCATTCTCATCGCTTCACCCAATATAATCCAGCCAAGCAAAGCCGTTACAGGCGGTACAAAGGTCATAATCAACATCGAAATACGTGAACTGATCAGACGATAGCTGTGAAACAAAAAGTAATCGCCGAAAACAAAACCTACCAAGCCTGAAAGACTCAACCAAAACCACGCATGAATTCCGGCATCGGTGGGAAAAAGGAACCCGCGATAAAAGAAGTTGAAAAGCGAGAGAAAAACAAAGGCAAAAACCAATCGGCCAATGTTGACCGCCATCGAACCAATGCGTTTGGTTGCTGATTCGAAGGCCAAAGCTGTGATCGTCCAGAACACTGCTACCAACAGGGCAGCAAGTTCGCCAGTGTATTGAGTGTGCATTCTGGTAGTTATTTGAGAATGCAAAGGTTAGCAGGAATTGAGGCCCTGCTGCATTTTTCAAGTTTAGGGCGTCAATCAGTCGGTAAACGGAAAAGCCCGGATAATAAGGTGCGATCTTTGATCCCGTTCCACTAGTATCTCGTTAAAACAGAATGAGTTCCGGATAGTTAGAAAAACCTTCTTTGACATTTTTGTTATTGGTTAATGTAAGCAATTCATTTACAGATGTTTTGTAGTGTAATAAGATTCTAAGTATTTGTAAAATTTGGTAGTTTGAGCGCTCTATTTTCAGCGTTGATCGAATTATTGCAACCAGACAGTAAGTTATCATTGCGCAGTAAATTTGTGTTTTGACAGCATTGACAGTATGTCTTTAAAAGCTCTTTATTTTCAAATGCTGTTTGATCCATTTAAAAAATAGTTCAACCTGCCAGGGATGCTTGTGTAAACCCTATGAGGTAAAAACTCGGCAATTTGCGCGAAAACATTTTTTTCACGATTCATCTAAAAACTTTTTGAACTAAAGGAACCATTTCAAATCGTCACGGCAAAAGAATGCTTACAAATAATTGATAAACAATTCTTTCAAGGAACTTTTCAAAGATTAAACGAGATAGCAGTGCTATTGGTAGGATGATCGAGATTTTTAGCAGAAAATTTCGAAGCTTTTTAAATTACAACCATGCAAATCTCAAATATTATTTGAAATATGCATGGTTATTGAAATACTTTTACTTTTGTAGCTTAGTAAACAGTGTAGAAAATGTTTTTGCCAAGAATAAATATTCAGGAAATAAGGGAAGCTATACAAAACTTTCCGGTAACGGCGGTAATTGGTCCGAGGCAATGCGGTAAATCCACATTAGTAAAGCATTTGATTGAAAATGATTATCCCGATAGCCTTTATTTAGATTTGGAACGGCCTTCCGACTTGGAAAAGTTGAATGATGCAGAATGGTTTCTTTCCACGCAAAAAGACAGATTGATTTGTATTGATGAGATTCAGCGAAAACCGGAATTGTTTCCGCTAATCAGAAGTCTGGTTGATGAGTGGAATAAACCGGGCTATTTTTTGGTATTGGGTTCGGCATCGCGGGATTTATTGATGCAAAGCTCCGAATCGCTTGCTGGCAGGATTGTTTATAAGGAGTTAACTCCCTTTTTATGGTCGGAATTGCCGGATGAACCTTTAGAAAAATATATTGAACGGGGTGGTTTCCCCAGAAGTTTTTTAGCGACAAACAATAAAGTTTCTTTAGACTGGAGAAATAGTTTTATTGCTACTTTTTTGGAAAGGGATTTACTGCAGCGGGTTAATTTTACGCCTGCAACTATGCGGCGTTTGTGGCAAATGCTTGCGCACGTCAACGGACAAACGGCAAATTATTCAATTTTGGGAAATTCTTTGGGTGTCAGCAACCAAACGGTCAGGAACTATATTGATTTGCTAAAAAGCACCTATATGTTGGATGTGGTGGCACCCTATATTACCAACCTCGGTAAACGCTTAGTGAAAGCTCCGAAAATATATCTTACGGATTCGGGAATTGTATTGGCATTAATAGGACTACGTACTTTTGAGGATTTAAGCGGGCATCCGGCTTTGGGGGCGGTTTGGGAGGGTATAGTTCTGGCTAATTTACGAGGAAATTTTCCGGAAGCTGAAATTACTTTTTACAGGACTTCCGGCGGAGCAGAAATAGATTTTGTGGTACAATATCATCATCAAATCATAGCGGTTGAATGTAAAGCTACTTACGCTCCTTCATTATCCAAGGGCAATTATAATTCCATAGAAGATATTCGGCCTCAGCATACTTTTGTGGTAACACCATCTGCTGATAGTTGGTCAATGAGTGAAGGTATTGTGGTCGTTTCTTTAAGCGATTTGATTCTTAGATTGAAAAGTTATTTTTATCATTAACCATGCAAATCTCAAATTTATTTTGAATATTGAGAGGTTAATGATTCTGACTAGGTCAAAACCGTTTATATCATGTTTTAAGAATTATTCGATTGATCGATACTATCCCAAAAATTCAACTGAGCACTTGATGCTAACACGTGAATGAGCGAACAAATTTGTTGCCATCTATATTTTAACACCAAGCGATCGAAAATCCGACGAGGTAAAAACTCGGCAATTTGTGCGAAAACATATTTTCCTTGGTTCATCTAAAATCTTTTTGAACCAAAGAAACCATTTCAAATCGTTACGACAAAAAATGCTTACAAATAATTGATAACCAAATTTTTCAAAGAGTTTTTCAAAGATTAAACGAGACAGTAGTGAAATGATTTTAAAAAATTAAACCAGACAATAGTGATTCCGTTCAAACTATTGGAGAATAAATTTCTCCGTGAATTGTTCATCTTCACTCCAAATTGTAAGCAAACAGAGCCCTTTTACCGAAAAAACATCAGAAAGTAAAATGTTCATTGCTAATTGGTTGACTCCAACATTTGCCGTTATCAGCTTTTCTGAAATCAATTTGCCTCCGGCAGCAAACAGGCGGATTCTGTACTGACCACCTGATTTTGCATTGAACAATATAACACTGTTCTCACTTACCGGATTTGGCATAATTTGGATTTTTTTGTTTTGGTTCTCAAGTGTCTTGATATCGGTATATCCCTGATACTCAATAGCTCCAATATCTACAGAACCATACATCAGACGGTTGTTTCCCAAAAAGTCGGTTTCGGGAAGGTTAAAAAAGCCAATGTCACTCGTTCCGGCATTAATGGCCGGACTTCCGGGTAAAAGGCAATAGCTGCCGTTTCCTTCGAAGAGCGGATCATTTTCAATGTTGCCGATGTATTCACCCGAAAAAGGACTTCCGCCAAAAAATGGCAAGCCGCCTTCGACCACGCAATAATAAAATCCTGGTTTTGAATAAACATCCCAGATCCAAACCTGAGTTCCTGTCTGGCTATCGGAAGTGTTGCCCCAAAGAATGCTGTTGAAAAGTCGCGCATGGGCATAATCGTTGCAATAATAGCCTCCACCCATTGAGGCATGGTTGTGGGCGATGGTGGCATTTGACATCACCGTGGTGGCTGTGAGATTGGCAATTCCCCCTCCGAAAAACTTGGCTTCATTATTGATAATCAGTAAGTTCGCAATTGGCTGGTCAGGGTATGAACGAAGAAAACAGAGGCCGCCGCCTAAGGTGCTGTAGTTGTCATGAACGTAGCAATCGAGCAAAATGGGCTTCGAGTATTCAAAAGATGCGGCACCACCTACACCCGTTGAGCTATTGCCATAGAAGTGATTTTTCTTTACAACCGGATCGCATGACACAAAACAAAGCCCGCCTCCATAACCGTAAACCATACCGTCGTTTCCGGCATAATTGCCTGATACAATGGAATTTTCGACAAGGATATTGCTTTTATAGGCATAGAGCCCACCACCCCAATAAAATGAATAATTATGGTGGATATGGCTGTGACGAATGCTCACTTTGCCGAAATTGCGCAGCCGGATGGCACCGCCAAAACAGTTTAACGAGTCGCCGACAGCTTTGCCATAGCTGAATTTGCAATAGGCAAAAAGGGATGAATCGCTGGTTTCGGCAGTATTCTCAAACCGAATGCCGTTCCAACCACCCAAAGTGCTGTGAATGTTGGAGAAGCCCGTTGTGTCGGCACTGGCAAAACAAATGGTGTCGCCGGCATGGCCGATGGCTTTCAAAACACCTTCCACAAACATTGAGTAATGCCCGGTGAAAAGCACCTGTGTGCCTGGCGCAATCTCGAGTTGGCTTCCTGCGGGAATCAGTACGTTGCAATGTACAAAAACCGTGTCATAATTCCATACTCCGGCTTGCTCGCCACAGGCATAGTAATTTTGGCTTTTTGCAGAAGAAAAAAGAAAAAAGAACAATAGCAAAAAATAAAATTTTCTCATCATCATTTGGTTTGAGGCAAAATTAAGAATTGAAGGCCAATGACCAAAAAAAAGAAACAAGGCTTTGTAACGCGCTATGTTGGCTCAATAAGCCTTACGTATTTTTTGCTGAAACTCGAAAATGGCTTGTTGCACTTTTCGGGCACTTTCGATGGTCTGCGGATGAAAACGGCTGTTGAGCAGCAGTGTTTCGCAACTGTCAACAAGCATGCGCGCTTTCTCAAGCTCATCGGTTTTTGCCTTACCTTTTTTGCCATCTGCTTTGGCATTAAACTCTTTTATATAGAGGTTATAGGTGCCAACTGCCTGATTGTAAATGGCCTGAATTTGTTGAATCCGCCTCACTGAACGGTTGTAATTGCTCAGTTGAATACTGTTTTCA
>JBDHYV010000212.1:0-4859 GCA_039811545.1 Bacteroidales bacterium
CTACAACAGCATCAAACCGCGAAAGGGAAGAGAGCTTTTTATCCCATTGGAAAAAAAATAATAGACCAGATATGCAGATTTCTGTATATTCGCCCTGTAAATCCTTCACTCATTCACTAAAAAACTACTGTCATGGATCATCAGGTTCTCTCATCAATCGGAACAATCAGTAAAAAGGAAAACCTTGCATCTGTTGAATATCAGACCAACAGCCATGCGCTGATTTTAGAATCGCTCTTCCCTTTTCCGGGCTATAACGGGACTACTGTGCCGGATCGCACTGATCCGCGAGCTTTATTTTTTGTGACTAAATCGGTGAACAACGATGACAAAATTATCCGTGCCATACGCAGTGCACGGCAAGCATCAGGCCTTGAATTTGATGGCGCACCGGGACATATCACCCTGCAAAACAATCCCACCGGCGTGATCCGAATCAAAAATCTGCCCTACGACCAAGCCGCCACTTTAGCTTCCGCTTTAGAAAAAGAAGGCATCGAGCTGATGCGCGACCGAAAAGTGCCGGAATATTGCTCTATCATTCACATTACCAAATACTTCCAGACCACACGAATGATTCATGGAATTTATTCCGACCAAAACTGGAAGAATATGTTTTATATCGAAATCCCCGTGAAATTGAAATGGAACACTTTCGAGAAAATTACGATGGATATCAAACACAACATTGACATCAGCTCGTTCGACGCTGCCCTCACCACAATGTACGATGCCACCGGAATCCTCGACTTTGTCCGCATCTACGATGAACATTGCGATGTTGAAAAACTTGATTTCATCCGAAAAAAATATCTCGACGCCATTAAATACCTTTAATCTTTCCTATACCACAGAGCATGTTGTTCGAACCTTTCATCCATCTTTTTCAAGAACTTTTCACCTCTTTACATTTCACCGAGCAACAAGCACTCGTTTTAGCGGAGAGCTCCACTTTTATCGGACTTCTGCTACTTTCGGTGATAATTTATTACATCACCTGGTATATCATTAAACGGACGGTTATCCGGATGATTGACCGCAGCACCACCAAATTTGACGACATCCTGCTGCACAACAAAGTCCTCAGCCGTTTTTCGTACTACGTACCCAGTTTCATCGTAAGCAAGTTTGTCCCCTACAGCCTACCCAGCTATCCTAAGGCTATCCTGAGCGTCCAGAAAATGGTGGATGTGTATGTGATTTTTGTAACCATGCTGGTAGTAAGTTCTTTAATCGGTTCATTTTACGATTATTACCTTAGCAAAGACAGCTCGCGCAACAAACCCATCAAGGGCCTTGCCCAAGTGCTGAAGTTGGTGGCCTATATCATTGGTTCACTGATGATTCTGGCCACGCTTTTGGATAAAAACTTAGGCAATATCGTCATCGGACTGGGAACACTTTCGGCAGTGTTGATGTTGGTTTTCAAAGACCCTATCTTAGGTTTTGTCGGCGGCCTGCAACTTTCGGTGAACGATATGGTTCGCATCGGCGACTGGATCAGCATGCCAAAATACAATGCCGATGGCGATGTACTCGAAATCACCCTCACCACCGTGAAGGTTCAGAATTTTGATAAAAGCATCACCACAATCCCCACCTACGCATTAGTTTCGGACAGTTTCATCAACTGGCGTGGCATGACTGAAGCCGGTGGCCGACGGGTCAAGCGAAGTCTGAACCTCGATATGGAGAGCGTTCGATTTTGTGATGAACAAATGTTGAATAAATACCGCCGCTTTCATCTCATTAGCCAATATGTTCATGAGAAAGAAACCGAAATTCAGCAGTTCAACGAAGAAAACAAGCTTGATACCAGCACCTTAGTCAATGGTCGCCGTCAGACCAATCTGGGAGTTTTCAGGATGTACCTTACGGCCTATCTGAAGTCCTTTCCGGGGGTTCATCAGGAGTTGCCTGTGCAAGTGAGGCAATTGCAGCCCTCGGAAAACGGAATCCCCATCGAAGTGTATTTTTTCAGCCAGAAACTCTCGTGGCCCGATTTCGAAAACATACAGAGTGATGTATTCGACCATATCTTAGCCGTTCTTCCCGAGTTTGGACTGCGCGTCTTTCAGCATCCATCGGGAGCCAACATCGAGAAGGGAATCAGCATGTTAAACTTAGACGGAAATTATCCTGAACAAAAAGAATAAAAAAACAGCTAGATTGTTGCAGGGAATAAAAAAGTTATTACTTTTGCACACGCTTTTAACGTTAACAACGTTCATTCAATTTTTGGTTCGGTAGTTCAGTTGGTTAGAATACGTGCCTGTCACGCACGGGGTCGCGGGTTCGAGTCCCGTCCGGACCGCTCTTTTTTTCCCGTTTCATATTGTTTTGTACAGCAATAGGAAACGGGTTTTTTTCTGTGTCATGTATTACGTTTATATCATATTCTCTCCTTCATCTGACATCTTTTACAAGGGCTACACTTCTAACCCGGAGAAAAGATTGTGGGAACACAACAACGACTTAAGCCAGTACACAGCAACAAAAGGACCTTGGGAATTGGTCTATCTTAAAGCATTCGACAACAAAAAATCAGCATTGACAGAGGAAAAAAGACTCAAAAACCTAAACAGAAAATCTATCGAACGTTTGATTGGCCACAACAATCAGGGTTGAGACTGTAAGTTTTCGTGCCTGTCATCTCGTCAAGGAAACCTTGACCAGACGGGTTCGAGTCCCGTCCGGACCGCTCTTTTTTTCCCGTTTCATATTGTTTTGTACAGCAATAGGAAACGGGTTTTTTTCTGTGTCATGTATTACGTTTATATCATATTCTCTCCTTCATCTGACATCTTTTACAAGGGCTACACTTCTAACCCGGAGAAAAGATTGTGGGAACACAACAACGACTTAAGCCAGTACACAGCAACAAAAGGACCTTGGGAATTGGTCTATCTTAAAGCATTCGACAACAAAAAATCAGCATTGACAGAGGAAAAAAGACTCAAAAACCTAAACAGAAAATCTATCGAACGTTTGATTGGCCACAACAATCAGGGTTGAGACTGTAAGTTTTCGTGCCTGTCATCTCGTCAAGGAAACCTTGACCAGACGGGTTCGAGTCCCGTCCGGACCGCTCTTTTTTTCCCGTTTCATATTGTTTTGTACAGCAATAGGAAACGGTTTTTTTCTGCTTCAGGTATTACGTTTATAGGCTCATTTCACAAATTGTGCCACTGATTGGCAGCTTATTCAACAAAACAGGCTGATTTTACGGTGAGTCTTAATATTTATTAAATCGCTTCCCAAATGCATAAGCGATGTAAAAGTTAAGAAAGAAAATCCTATCCTGCGAATCGGCCATGATATTCACAATTTGAGGAAAAAAGTCGAGAACAACCCCAATTTCGGCGGCATTTGTGGCTTTACGCACATTCCCAAACTCGAAGTTCAATCCCAGCTTTGCGTATGCTCCCGGCACAAGCTGAATTTCATTCAACCCCTTGGTGAACGGAGCACGGCCATAAATATCTTCGGTGGATTGACTACTGTCGTCGAAACGGCTTGGTACAATCTCATAAATGATACCCGATGAAGATGCGTTGACGATTTTCAGAACAAAAAGATAGTAAGGCTTTTTGACGGCGGTGCTGAGACCGGCTTCGTAGAGCCAATGAAGCTCAACGCCTCCCCAATATGGTTTTCGATTGAGCAAATACTGATTGGAATAACCGGCACGGAGCAAAATCACATCATTGAGTTTGCCATAAACGTAACGTTTTGCATTCTGCCAGTATGGGTTTAGGATTTTTACTTCTTTGCCCGAGCGCAGAGTAACGGCTTCAAACGTCCAGAGGCGGGTACGAAACGAGTTGACGTTTTTTCCGGTGCGGTAGCCCAGACCGATGCCATGCGAATGCGCTAATATATGTCCATATTTTTCGTTGCTGTAAATAATCAGATTTTCAACAGAATCCACTACTTCGTCCCTTTGAGCTTTTGCTTCGGGATGAATAACCAAAGCGGCCAACAATGCCAGAACGAATACCAACCGGCGCATAATCAGTAGGTTAAGATGGAAAGGAAAAATCACCGGCAATAAAAAGCCAGTAGTTAATATCGCACTTCTTTCTGATAGTTATGAACCTCGCCGTAAGCAGCACATTTGGTACTTTTGCACGACGAAACAAAGATTAAACCAAGGAAAGCAATGACTGCAAAGGCAATGACTTTTTTCATAATTTCACAAATCTTTTTCGTTTCAAGAACAAATGCAAAGTAAAGGGTTTTTCACGACAAAATGTCGTTCGACAGGCAGTTTTTTCGTTTCTTCCGGCAAGACATCCGTTGTGCAATTGCTTTTCGGATATCGCCAAATGCTCTTTTTACATAACAATTCGCTTTTATGGAACTCCATTTAGAAGAAGACAAGCCAGAATCAGGCATTCATCCCGCGATAGATGAAACCTGGTTAGTAGCCCTCAGGTCGGAATTTAATTCGGCTTATTTTGCCGAGTTAAAGAAGTTTTTAGTCCGTGAAAAAAATATATATCGCCTTTATCCCCCTGGCAGTCTTATCTTCAACGCATTTAATCTCACCCCTTTACCTTCGATCAAAGTGGTTCTTTTGGGTCAAGACCCCTATCACGGACCCGGGCAGGCTCATGGTTTATGTTTTTCGGTTCCCGAAGGAGTTGCCCTTCCGCCCAGTCTCCGCAATATTTTCACTGAGTTACGATCGGATATTGGATTTCGGATTCCATTACATGGCTCGCTCGAAAAATGGGCGCGCGAAGGAGTGCTTTTGCTCAATGCAACACTCACGGTGCGCAATGGGCAAGCCGGTTCGCATCAGGGGAAAGGCTGGGAGCGATTCACGGATGCTGCCATACAAGCCGTTTCGCGCA
>JBDHYV010000213.1:0-4835 GCA_039811545.1 Bacteroidales bacterium
GGAACTGAGCATTTTAAAGTCTTTGTGCTGAACAACGGAAGCTGGATGGAAGTTGTAAGTTATAGTAACACCGGTGATATTGATTTACAAACCCTAACCTTTGAACTCGAAACTCTACAGGGAACTCAAACCCGAATCCGATTTGAGGCCTCTGGCCAAGATACCGACCGCATTAACCACTGGGTAATTGACAACATCGTGCTGCAAACGGCAAGTTCGGGATCACCGGTATTTGCCCTCAATCCCCTTTCTCACAACTTTGGCGAGGTGAACGTGGGCTCCACTTCGGCTACGGCCAACTTCACACTGTCTAACACCGGAACAGCCGCCGGAACTGTAAGCTCCATCGCCATTGCCGGTGCTCAGGCTGCCGAGTTCAGCATACTGAATCTGCCTGCCCTGCCATTGACCATAGACCCGAACCAGAGTGTGAGTATTCAGGTAGTTTTCAACCCGGCTCAGGCAGGTGTGCGAAATGCTAACTTGCAAATTGCTGCCAACAACGGAAACCTTTCAGCTGAACTAACCGGAACAGGAAAAACAGTGATGTCTTTCAACCTCCCCTTCACCGAAAACTGGAACTCGGGCGCTTACGAAACACAGGGGTGGACGTTTGATAACTTTGTCGAAAACTGGCAGTTGTGGCAGGACGGACCCAATCAGGCATACGTGCGTTTTATGTACAGTCCGCGCACTTACAACTATACGAGCTCACTTATCAGTCCGCTCATCAACATTGCCGGAGCAGGAAACCTCAGCCTGTCGTTCGACTTCTCGGCTAGCACCTATTTAGCAAGCGGAACTGAGCATTTTAAAGTCTTTGTGCTGAACAACGGAAGCTGGATGGAAGTTGTAAGTTATAGTAACACCGGTGAGATTGATTTACAAACCCTAACCTTTGAACTCGAAACTCTACAGGGAACTCAAACCCGAATCCGATTTGAGGCCTCAGGCCAAGACACCGACCGCATTAACCACTGGGTAATTGACAACATCGTGCTGAACGGAACAGCTCTTCAGTCTTTTGAGCTTACTCCAGCCCTGGTTGATTTTGGGCCGCAGATGACAGGCACCGTGTCGGCACCTCACACCTTTACTTATGCCAATACCGGTCTTCAACCGGTAATTGTAACAGAGACGGCTATCACCGGCAGCCACGCATCTTCATTCGTTTTGGACGATGCGCAACAATATCCGCTTACCTTGGAAGCTGGCCAAAGCAAACAAGTTCAAGTGAGATTTGCGCCTCAGGCAGCAGGCTCTGCAAATGCAAGTTTAACCGTGATAACACAAGCCGGTGATTATCATTCGGAATTGCAAGGGCTTGGATTTGCTGAATTTATTGGTTCCGTACCTTTTATTGAGAATTGGTCATCGGCTTCGTTCGAGACTCAACAATGGACATTTGACCAGCCCCAGACAAACTGGCGCATTCAGGCCAACAGCGGAAATCCAGCACCAACAGCAAGATTCAACTTTTCGCCCATTGCCACCAACTACAGCTATTCACTCATTAGTCCACGCATTCAGGTGCCTTCAAGCAGCCAAAGTCTTGCGCTTTCTTTCGATCTGAAACTTACTGATTTTCAGCCTGGGAACACCGAATGGCTCAAGGTTCATGTGTGGAATGGGCAATCGTGGCAACAGATTTCGGCTGTTTCGAATAATGGCAACACTGCATGGGTGTCGTATCAATACAATATCAGTGAAAATATTGGACAAGAAATCAAACTGAAGTTTGAAGCCACAGGTCAGAATTCCGGTTTTATTTCGAGCTGGGATCTTGATAATATCAGCCTGCAATTTATGGACTGGCCCACGATTAATATTACTCCTACTGAGCTTGTTCAGGTGCTGACAAATATGGGGACAGCCACCGATCAGGTGTTGATTGGAAATGAGGGAACCGGCAATCTGAATTTCACAACAAATGTGATTTACGATGCCTCCTCGGGGAATGTAAGCTGGCTCGGGCTGGAGCCCTCGGCTGGAACCGTAGTCGCAGGACAGCAATTGCCGGTTGTTGCAACTTTCAACACAGATGGACTTGAAGGCATGGGAAGCTATTTCAGTGCAACCATTGCTTTTAACTCCAACGACCCACAACAGCCCGTTGTCAATGTGCAGGCATTTCTGACTATCCTTTTATCGCTCGACAACATAAGTATTGGCCAGATAAAAGTATATCCTGTGCCGGCCACTGAAGTTTTATATTGTAAAGGAGTGGAAACCATTAAAAATGTTCAGATATTTAACACTAACGGTCAATGTGTGTTTGAGTTGAATCCGAGAGGGCGCGACATTGTACACATCAACACAAGTAGTCTGACCAATGGCTCCTACTTATTGAAACTTTTTCCCGCCTCCGGCAAACCCATTCAGCAAACCATCATTATTAACCACTAATTCTATAATAAATCTTTATGAAAAAATTCTTTACCATTGGGTTGAGTCTGATTTTACTGCTCAGCCTTACAAGCCATCTTTCGGCCCAAACATGGGGCAACAACGACAGCCGTCTTGTCCCCGTTTCGCAAAACATCTCTAATGGTATGGTGTCAAGTTTCCCACCAACCACCACAATTGTTGTGGACAACTATTTGTACTTTACCGATTTGTTTGGGTTTCAGGTTTACAATGTCAGCAATCCGGCCACACCGCTCAAGATTGCCACGCTTCCCATACCAGGGAGAGCAATGCATTTTACTATTCAGGGAGATTATGCCTATATCTGTAATGGATCGGGGGTTGCATTTGTAAACATTTCCAATCCAGCACAGCCGACCCTCGAAATGGTTCGCTTTCTCGATTATGTGCCTTGCCGGATTATTGTTGAGCAGGACAGGCTATACCTGGCTTCTGTGGAAGCGGTTTACGCCTATACTTTAGGTGCATCCCACAGCCTCACTTTTGCCGGAAGCATCGAAATACCTCCTGCAACAGTAACCTTTGCCGGATTTATTAAAAAAGACAACTACATTTATTATGTGAACCAAAGTTATCTTTATGTAATTGATGTAAGTAATCCGCAAATGATGGTTTCGGTTTATTCCACCGAATTTGCCGGAAGCGGAAGTTGCTGGGGAAATCTCCAGATTCAGGGTGATTACCTCTATGTTGCCACTACACTCGCACTCCAGGTTTACAACATATCAAACCCTACAAATCCTACAATAGTTTATTCAGGCCTCCCCACCACGCATACCATATATGAGGTGTTGGTTGAAGGTGATAGAATGGTGTTAAACCATTCAACTAACGCTTATTTTACTATTTTGGACATCAGCAACCCGGCTAATCCTGTTGCCCTCTTCAAGCATGATGGCTCATGGTATTTTGGTTCCAGCAAATTAGGGTTTCTCAAAAACAATATCCTTTATGGCATGGATACCGGCCAGGAGGGCTACAGGGGCTATACCCTTCATTTGATTGACATCTCGAACCCGCTCGACCCCATTCACAAAGGCAGCCTCAAATCGTTCCCGGGCTATACACGCTCAGTGGCATTGATGAAAAAGAATAATCAATCCTATGCACTTGTTGGGCAAAGTAATGGTAATTCACAAGTTGGTTCGGGTCTTTTGCGCATCCTCAACGTAACCCATCCCGATGATCCATATCAGGAAAGCGTGCTGGAAATGGGCTCCGACATCGTTTCGGTAACCGCATTAAATCAAAACTATGCTGCTGTCGTCTCCGGAACCTATGTGTTGCCCGTTTATCACCTTCAGTTATCGCTGATTAATATTGAAGATCCTTCCACCCCGTACATTACGGACAATTCTGCAATAGGTCAACATATGGGGATATTCAACAACAGCGGCATCACATCAACTAATGGGATTGGGTTCGCTCTGTCACAGTACAGTCTATTTATTTTCAAAGAAACCCAAGGTGGGTTAACCACATTGAGCAGCCCGGCAGTTTATGGCGGTCATGCAATGGGTATCTTTACCAACAATCCGAATTATGTTTATATTGCCGGTGGCAATTTTGGAGTTCAGCTATACAATGTCAGCAACCCTGAAAATCCATTTATGATCAACTATCATCAAACAGTTGGTACATGCTGGGATGTGTATGTTGATAATGGCGTTGCCTGCGTGGCAGCATACAATGGCGGGCTGGCTGTTTACGATGTAAGCCAGAATATGATTATTCCTCTTACACAGGTGAACACCGTTGGGAAAGCTCTTTCGGTTGTGATGCTCAATCATACGGCTTATGTGGGGATGGAAGACGGCCGCATCCAGGTGTTCGACCTCACTAACCCTGCACAGCCGGTGAGCAAAGGCTGGTATTTGACCGACGGAACAACGGTAAACGATATGGTGATTGACCTCGATCCCGGCAAATCACTTCTGTATGTTGCCAACGAGCTTACAATGCCCATCTACCAAATGGATTATTTTGTTGGAAACACCGAGCTAAATGCCACTTCAGCCGAAGCCCGCATTTATCCCAATCCTGCAAAAGATAAAGCCTTTATTCAGATTAACCTGCCTGGTCAAAGTCAAGTTGAGTTAAGACTTTACAACCTGAGCGGACAATGTGTAGGGGCGTTGAATGCCGGTATGATGCCTGCCGGACGCTCGCAGATTGAATATGAACTGACGGGACTTCCACAGGGAATTTATATGGTTGAACTGATTGCAGGCAACATTCGTATGACAGAAAAAATGATGGTCAACAATTGATACACTTATACACTGGTTGGTTATTTTGTTTTCTTTTTTGCTGGCCCTTATTCGAACAGATGGCGATGCCTGCTTGCACTTTGGCATCGCCATACCGGCCGGCAATTCAAGTGCTTTTCACAACATTTAACTCCCTTT
>JBDHYV010000214.1:0-4833 GCA_039811545.1 Bacteroidales bacterium
AAAATCACTGGGAACAGATTGAAAACCAGCCCGGTTTCGTGTTGTTTATCCAGGAAAAGAATCTTGAGCAGCGCCTCGACTCGTTGAAAAAATATCTGCCTGATTTGGTTTTTGAGGCACGTTTTCAACCTGGTTTAATGGATAAGCTCATCCACCGCATCAACCCTATCAACGCTAACGAAACCATTACCCTATATCGCAATCAGGCTGTTGTTCCACCAAAGATTGTTCGTCCATGACCCACGCCGAAGCTGCCGTTGAGATAAAAAGTCTTGTTGAGGCTCTGCATCATCACAACTATTTGTATTATGTGAAGGCCGAGCCAGAAATCCCCGATTACGAGTTTGACATGATGCTCGAACGGCTGATTGCACTCGAAAAACAATTTCCCGATCTTTTGCGCGATGACTCGCCTAGTCAGCGTGTGGGAGGAGCCGTAACACGGCAATTTGCCTCGGTGAAACACGAATATCCGATGCTTTCGCTTTCCAACTCATACAGTGAAGCCGAAATTCTCGATTTTCACCAAAGAGTAACCAAGGCGTTGGAGCAGCCGGTGGAATATGTGAGCGAACTGAAATACGACGGCTTAGCCATCAGCCTGCATTACGAAAACGGGATTCTACTTCGCGCCGTAACGCGTGGCGATGGCACGACAGGCGATGATGTGACGGCCAATGTGAAGACCATTCGAAGCATTCCGTTACGACTTAACGGCAATTTTCCGAATGTTTTTGAAATCCGGGGTGAAATCTTTTTCATGCACGAAAATTTTGATGCCCTCAATCAGCAACGAGCCGACGAAGGCCAGCCGTCCTTTGCAAATCCGCGCAATGCTGCTGCCGGCACATTGAAACTACAAGATTCGGCCGAGGTAGCCCGCCGCAAACTCGATGCACGCCTTTATCACCTCGTTGGCGAAAACTTACCCTTTTTGAGTCATTACGAAAGCCTGAATGCCGCCCGAAGCTGGGGATTCCCCATCAGCCACCAGATGGCACTCTGCCACAATGCGGATGATATTTTTGAATTTATCAACGACTGGAAAAATGGCCGTCACGAACTCCCATTCGACATTGACGGCATTGTCATCAAGGTGAATCGTTTCGACCAGCAACAACAACTTGGCTCCACAGCTAAATCGCCACGCTGGGCCATTGCATACAAATACAAAGCCGAAGAGGTGAGCACGCGGCTGTTGTCGGTGAGTTTTCAGGTTGGGCGCACTGGTGCAGTAACTCCCGTAGCCAATCTTGAGCCGGTTTTGCTTGCCGGAACCACCGTAAAACGCGCCAGTCTGCATAACGAAGACATCATTCAATTGCTTGGGCTGCACGAAAACGACCTTGTTGTCGTAGAAAAAGGCGGCGAAATCATCCCCAAAATCACTTCGGTGAAAACCGAAAGCCGCATTCCGGGCAGTAAACCGGTAACTTTCATCACACATTGTCCCGATTGTGGCTCCCTTTTGCAACGTACCGAAGGCGAAGCAGCCTGGTATTGTCCCAACAGCTATCATTGTCCGCCTCAGATCAAAGGCCGACTTGAACATTTCATCTCGCGCAAAGCCATGAATATCGAAGGTCTGGGCGAAGGCCGAATTGAATTGCTCTACGACAGCGGCTTAGTGAAGAATGTAGCCGATCTTTTCGATTTGCATTACAACCAGCTCTTCGGGCTTGAAAAAGTAACCGAAGGCCCTGACGGACAGCTTAGAAAAGTGAGTTTCAGAGAAAAGACGAGCCAAAATATTATGGACAGCATTGCCAATGCCCGCCAGGTACCATTTGAAAGACTGCTTTTTGCACTCGGCATACGGTTTGTCGGCGAGACGGTGGCCAAAAAACTCGCCGAAGCCTTCGAGAATATGGAACGTCTCATGAAAGCCGAAGAAGAAGAGCTGATGGCCGTGGACGAGATCGGACAACGTATTGCCGAGTCAGTAGTCAGTTATTTCCGAGATTCCGAAAACTGCGAAACGGTTGAACGGCTGAAAGCTTTCGGACTTCAAACAGAAATCAAAAAAGAGAATGTGCTGCTTAGCAACCGTCTCGAAGGGATGTCAGTGGTCATCAGCGGGGTGTTTTCGCAAATGAGCCGTGAGCGCGCCAAAGAATTGGTGGAGCTACACGGGGGTAAAGTGATGGGCTCGATCTCGGCAAAAACAAGTTTTATTTTAGCCGGTGAGCAAATGGGATCAGCCAAAAAAGAAAAAGCGGAAAAATTAGGTATCCGCCTCGTTGACGAGCCCGGCTTTTTCAGGATGGTCGGACAGGAGCCGGAATCGGCCTGACCGTTTTTGACGTTTACAACCGCCAAATTAATTTCCTGCTGCTTTCTTCATCTTATCCTCGTCTTTCACGCGCTGGGCTGAATCTTTATTGAAGAAATAAACCAATCTGAATGTCAGCATATTATTGTACTGTTGTCGAACATTCGACGAGCCATCGAGGCGGATAAACTCCCGGGTACGGATTTTGGCTATCGAATAAGAATAGCGAAAATTGAAACTGAATTTTTTCGACATTTTCAGCTTTAGGTCAATCAGTGCATCAAAATCGTTCGTGGAGTAAACCCCATTTTGGGCTGTTGTGATCATTTTGACGCCATGCTCCCACTCCTCGGCGCGTATGAGCCGCCCCCAAGCAAAGCCGGTGCCAATGGTAACAAAATCCTTATCCGTATAATACACCAAAACCGGCACTTCTAAGTAGTCTAATGAAAGTCGGTAGGCACCATTCAGCGAATCGAGCGGATATTGAACCCGCTGCCTGGCACCCTTTTGGGTGAAATTAGTTTCGAAGGAAATATCCCAGTATTTATAGGGAGACATCATCACTCCCAATCCGGCATGAAGACCGGCCTTTTTGTAACCATACACCTCATCGCCATCCACCTGTGTCAAATTCAATCCAAGAGCTCCAAAGCCCTTAAACAACTGAGCCTGTGTTGATAACGAAAATAAAATAAAAAAAAACACAACAACGGGAAACAGCCTTCGCATAACCTGAAATTTTGGCAAATATAAGAAAATTGCCGGCGTGGACGAGTAAAAGACACGATTGAAAGACTAAAAACAAAGAAAAGGTTCAGCAAGATTGGCTATAAATCAACCTTTATATTTTTGTGTTACAGTACTGACTTATTGCAATATACGAATTTTAAACACAACTTATTGGCTTAAGTCAACCCATATCATTTTTGACAATAAGGCCGTGAATGGCTCATCTGAGGCTATCTTTGCGTAAAAAGTTGATTCACCTACCGATTCACGCATTTTGCGTTTCGGTTGGTTTCAGCTCCAAACCATGAATTTTAACATAACACATTAGACATGAAGAAATTAGAAGGAAGGGTTGCCATCATTACCGGAGGAGCCGATGGGATTGGGAAAGCCGCTGTCGAGCGTTTTTCGGCAGAAGATGCCATCGTTGTCATTTGGGATATGAACGAAGTAAAAGGCCATGAAACGGCTAAGATTTTTTCGCAGTCTGGCAGGAAAGTCAGTTTCATGAAGGTTAATACTGCTGATTTTCAACAGGTTGAAATCGCTGCAAAAGTTGTTTTCGAGCAGTTTGGCCGGATTGACATTTTGGTGAACAATGCCGGCATCACCCGCGACAGCACTTTAAAAAAGATGACTCCCGAACAATGGCAGCAAGTGATTGACGTGAATCTGACGGGTGTTTTCAACTGCACGAAATGCGTTTCGGCGTATATGACAGAGCAAAATTATGGCCGAATCATCAACACTTCATCGGTGGTGGCTTTGTACGGAAACTTCGGCCAGACCAATTATGTGGCCACCAAGGCAGCCCTGATTGGGATGACCAAGACACTGGCCAAAGAATTGGGCCGCAAAGGCATTACGGTAAATGCCGTCGCACCGGGTTTCATTGCCACGGAAATGGTGGCAAAAATGCCGGAAAACGTACTGGCCGGAATGCGCGACAAGACACCTGTCGGGCGTTTGGGGAAACCCGAAGAAATTGCTGCAGCCTATTTATTCCTTGCCTCGGAAGAATCGGGCTTCATCAATGGAGCAATTCTGAGCGTTGACGGCGGGGTAACCATCTGACCAGACGTGATACAGTCCACTTATTCGGTGAGTATTATCTGAAGTTTAACCATCAAAATCAATCAGTATGGCCACAGATCAACAGGTAATTGGCGGCTGGATCCTCATCGTCGTGTATGCAGCGGCCATTTTATTTTTCGTTGTCAGGGGTGCGTTGCGCACCAAAAGCATGCAGGATTATGCTTTAGGATCCCTCAACTTTTCGCCTTGGTTTGTGGGACTGAGCTTAGCCGCAGCCATGACCAGCGCAGCCACTTTTGTCATCAATCCCGGATTGATCGCAGCTTATGGCTGGAGTGCCGTCCTCTCGTTCGGATTCTTTTTTCCGCTCGCTTCTTTGGTTTCGTTAGTCATTCTAACCAAAAGTTTCAGACGCATCGGACAAAGCGTGAAAGCCATGACCTTAGCCAGTTGGATTGGGAGTCGTTACCAAAGCAAAGGCTACGCGATTTTCATTGCTATGTTGTCGGGTTTGCTCATCACCTTTATCGTTTTAATTTTGGTTGCAATCACCAAAGTATTAAGCAACGCCTTGAATTCCAATGAAGTATATACACTGCTTTTTGTGATTCTGTTTGTGTTTGGCTATATGATGTTTGGTGGTGCCAATTCAATGGTTTACACCAATACCATTCAGGCGTTCGTCATGGTGATTGTGGCCATCGTGCTGCTCAGCTCAGGCTATCCATACCTGAAAGATGGATTGGGACCATTTATTGATCGGCTCCAAAGCATAGATCCTGTCTTGACCCAAA
>JBDHYV010000215.1:0-4806 GCA_039811545.1 Bacteroidales bacterium
ATATTTGAAGCACAAAGATAGACGACTTTGGTTTGCCTTGCAAAACGAACTGAATCCAACCACCGAAAGATTCTTAATTTTGCGGCATGAAACACGGCACGCCTCACCCCATTATTTCAAGACCGTCGAACTGCATCCGGCAGGTTTCTTTGTTTTATCCGGGCAATATTCACCAAAATCGCAACCATTCACAATGAATGAAATACGCTCGGTTTCCATCGAAGATTACGATTATCCTTTGCAAGAACATCAGATTGCAAAATATCCGGTTGCCGACCGCACGCAATCTAAGCTTTTAATTTACAGAAACAGCGAGCTGGCGCAGGATACGTTTTCCAACATTGGCACTCACCTGCCGGAAGGCGCGCTTTTGGTCTTAAACCAGACCAAAGTCATCAAAGCGAGGCTGCTTTTCAAGAAAACCAACGGTGTTCCGATAGAAATATTTTGTTTGGAGCCTTTAGACGAGAGTTTCAACCACGGGCATCCGATGGCCGCAGGCTCGCCAGTACGTTGGAAATGCCTGGTAGGAAATTCCAAACGTTGGAAAGAAGGCCCCTTGGAAATGGCCTTATCAACAGAAGGCAAGGCCATCATACTGCGCGCTTTGCGGATAGAGAAAGCCGACAGCCATTCGGTGATTGATTTCCGTTGGAACAACGAGCGTTTTTCTTTCGGCGATTTGATTTCTTTGGCAGGTGAGCTGCCCCTTCCACCCTATCTGCATCGCAATGCCGAAGCCAGCGATTTGGTCAGGTATCAAACGGTTTTTGCCTGCGAAGAAGGCTCAGTGGCTGCACCCACAGCCGGGCTTCATTTTGATGATAGGCTTATCGCCCAACTGAGTATGGCGGGTTTTAGTTTCAGTAGCCTCACCCTGCATGTGGGTGCCGGAACTTTTAGGCCGGTGGCCTCACCAACCATTGGTCTGCACGAAATGCATTCCGAAAAAATCGTCATCACTTCGAAAACCATTGATTCTCTGCTCTCTCATCTGCAAAAACCCATCATCCCGGTGGGGACAACCAGTATGCGGAGCATCGAAAGTCTTTATTGGATTGGTGTGCTGCTTTTGACACGGTCAGGCAGGTTCTTGGACTTTCACATTGACCAATGGCTACCTTATTCACCGGATATTCAAGACATTAGTCCGAGCACCGCTTTAGAGGCTGTGCAAAATCACCTGAAACAGTACGGCCTCAGTCAGATAGAAGCTTCCACCTCATTGATGATTGCTCCGGGCTATCGTTTTCGACTGGCTAGCGGGCTGATTACCAATTTCCACCAACCCAAAAGCACATTATTGCTGTTGGTTTCTGCTCTCGTGGGCACCGATTGGCGTCGGGCCTACGACTATGCAGCCCAGCACTACTTCCGGTTTTTAAGCTATGGCGACAGTTGTCTGTTTTTGCCGAATCAGAAGACACTATAAATCAATATTAGGCTGGACGACATATTCACCGCTTTGCAACTCAAACCCAATCAGGTTTCCAAAGCCGGCCCTGTTTAACATATATACACCATTATCGAGGTCAATGAAATGATAGGCCGATGAGCGGATCACATAATCCATAAATTCGAGGTCAACCGGAGTGTGGCCGTGGATGACTTTTTTATGGTGAATTTTTTTAGGGTCAACCGTGAACTCCTTGCTCCAGAGCATAGCGAAAGTATCGGACAGCGGGTCTTCAATCTTAAAATTCAAGCCAGCATGTACAATGATGTATTTCTCGGTTTGGATAAACATTTCGAGTTCGCGCATCCAGTCAATGTATTTGTCGGGAATCTGTCCGGCCAAATCAACGCCAAAACTTGCCAGAGTTTCTTTTCCGCCATGCATCTCCCACTTTTTCTGTGCACGGGTGCGGAATGAAAGGCCAAGAAAACTGCGCTTTGCCTTGTCTTCATCATAGGTTTTGATGCAGTACTCTTCGTGGTTTCCCTTGAGCAGACGGATAGAATATTCCTGATGCTGAAGTTGCATGATATAGTCAATCACCCCTTTAGAGTCGGGGCCGCGATCAATATAATCGCCAAGAAAAATCAGCTCATCCCATTTTCCCGGTTTAATCTGGTTTTCGATAAGGCTGCGCAAAGTTTTGCTGCAACCGTGAATATCGGGAATAACCCAGCGTTTGTTGTTCATGGGGGTGGATGGCTTTAAGCGCAAAGATAAAAAATATAACCAAAGACGAAAAAAGCTATTAAATTTTTGGGTATTGGGCGGTTTTTGACAACATAAATTTACTTTTAGTCACCAACCCGACACGATTAATAAAAAAGCTTTACAATATTGATTATCAATCATTAAATTTTACACAATGATTATCACCAAAATCTCCATCGGGGGTTTGGCTAACGATTGACAGCTTGGGAGTAAAGTTTTTGCGATTGATTGTGTAATAAAAAAGCCGGTCAGTTTTGGCGACCGGCTTCATCAATATTTCTATCTCAGGGTATTATTTTTTCTTTCCCTGATTTGCAACGGCGTCCATCAATTTTTTAATTTCTTCGGGGTCGCCAAGGAAATAATCCTTTTGCAGCACTAAGTTATCGTCGAATTCAAACACATAAGGCACAGCGGTGGGGATATTGAAAGCCAGAATTTCCTCCTCACTCATTCCTTTCAGGTGCATGACGAGTGCCCTCAGGCTGTTTCCGTGAGCGGCCACCAGGATTTCGCCATGTTTTTCGAGGCCGGGGCGGATGTCACTTTCCCAATAAGGCATCATTCGTAGGATCACTTCCTTGAGCGATTCGGTGAGGGGCAATAAACCGCGGTCAACATCTTGGTATCGTTTGTCGTTGTGTGGGCTGCGACTGTCGGTGATGGCCATAGGTTGTGGAGGCACATCGAAGCTGCGGCGCCAGAGCAACACTTGTTCATCGCCATATTTGGCGGCTGTTTCAGCCTTGTTCAGACCCTGCAGCTCACCATAATGTTTTTCGTTGAGCCGCCACGACTTCACCTCGGGGATATACATCAAGTCCATTTCTTCGAGCACGATCCACAATGTTTTGATGGCACGTGTGAGGTAAGAGGTGAAAGCAATCTTAAAGTCGAAACCATTTTCCTTGAGCAGACGGGCGCCCTTTTTTGCTTCTTCCACGCCGGTTTCTGAAAGCTGGACATCTGTCCATCCGGTAAACACATTGAGTTTGTTCCAGGTGCTTTCGCCGTGGCGCATTAAAACCATTCTTTTCATAATCAAACGCTTAAATTAGGTGGATATATAAAATGAAAAAGATCCAACTTTTTTGCAAATTTACAGCTTTTCTGCGTAGGTATTGCTATTTTTACGGCATGAAAGCAACCACGATACCGGCTTTTTTGCGGTGGTTTTATCCATCGCTGCTCTGGCAGATGCCATCGGGCAAACGCCGTATTTATCTCACTTTCGACGACGGGCCGCATCCCCAGGTAACGCCACGGGTGTTAAGCCTGCTCGCCGAATACGATGCCCAAGCTACATTTTTTTGTGTGGCAGACAACGTTCGCAAACATCCGGAAATTTATCAAAACGTTCTTGAAGCCGGGCATCTGACCGGAAACCACGGCATGAACCACATGAATGGATGGAAAACACCACTGAATGCTTATTATGAGAATATAGTTGCTGCAAAGCAATATATTGATTCAGAACTATTTCGTCCGCCTTATGGACGCATTACCCCCAGCCAAATTCAGGCATTGAAAAAAGAGTTTACCATTGTGATGTGGACGATTCTGAGTTACGATTTCGACCGCGAAACCCGTATTGAGCAATGCACTACCAATGTGCTCGATAATTTGGAAGACGGTGCCATCATTGTGTTTCACGACAGCCTGAAAGCCATGCACAATATGCTTCCTTCGCTCGAAGCCACTTTAAAAAGCGCACATCAGCAGGGGTTTAGTTTTGGCCGTTTGGACGAAGAAAAAAACCTGTCCGGCCAACTCTAAGATTGCCAAATCCGGACAGGAATAAGTTGAATATCTGACGATTAAGAAATGATTGCCTGAAAGACTATTTTGCGGCAATGGTTTCAATTTCGACCAAGGCACCCAATGGCAGACCCTTCACAGCATAGGCTGCCCGTGCAGGAGATTCGGTTGGATAGCACTTTCCGTAAACGGCATTCATCGCGGCAAAATCGGCCATATCGGACAGCAGACAGGTTGATTTAATCACGTTGGCGTAGGTGTAGCCGGCTGCCTCGAGGATGGCACCAATATTTTTCATCACTTGTTCGGTTTGTTCGGTGATGCCGCCTTCGACCAATTTTCCTGTGGCAGGATTAATTGGCACCTGACCCGAAATGAAGAGCATTCCGTTGGCTTCGATAGCTTGGCTGTAGGGGCCGATAGCACCCGGGGCATTGTTGGTAACGATAACTTTTTTCATGGTTTAATTATTAAAATGGAACAAATCCGTCGGTTTTCGACGGGCGTTAGATATCTCTGAAGTCTTTTTTCTTGGTCAGTTTAAGATCTTGTAAAACAGGAGCTTTCACGCTAAGGGTAAAGTTCCAGCTTTTACGTGGCCCGATAGGAATCCAACTGAAACGCATCTCCCAGCAATGCAGGTCGCGGTAGATATTGACACTTGTATAGGACAATCCTTTGTTTTCGAAATCCCAGCCGGTTTGAGCCGAGAATTTCCATTTTGGCGTGAGGTTGATGTCGCCCGAAACTCCGAGCGTTTGAATAATCTTTCTGTTGTTTGTCCGGGCAAAATCGAGATAAGATATGTTGTTGGTATATTGGGGATTGTAGTGAATGGTGACTGACCATGTGATTGACCAATCCACATAATCGTCAGGGAT
>JBDHYV010000216.1:0-4799 GCA_039811545.1 Bacteroidales bacterium
TGGCTGTGATTCGAGCTGGAAAAAAGCGGCTGCATTCAGCGAGCGATGATTGCCATAGAAGTTGGAAATCACCCGAGCCGACTGTTGCACCAATCCCGACTGGAGTCGCAGCCATGAAAAAACAGGAGCGAATATTTCATATTGTATGAAAGCGGCATGAGAAAGACTGTTATTGTTGGCTGCCGTCGGGAAGCTGTTTTCCGTTTGCATCAGCCGGCTTTTCAGTTCATGACGAACACCTTTTTGGCTGTCGTAGGTTACAAAAGGATCAAGCGTAAAATATACGCCGTCCATCGGGCTGACCGTCGAACTATCCTGAATGAGGGCACCGGTAGTGGCATTTTTCCAGAGCACAAAATCGGTTTTATCGGTGAGCCCGCCTTGAAGTGAAATACCATAGCGAAGGTTCTCAATGCGTGAATGATATTTTTTCCATTTCAGGTGATAGCGAAGCAGTTTTTCATCGTTGAATTTACGGTAGCCGTTGTCGGAAAGCAGGCTAAAACCAATCCCCAGGTCGTTATGACCAAAGCGCCGCAGATAGTCAAACCCTGCTGTTGTGGACATACGGGGCGTAACCCACCATTTCCATTGACGATTTGAGGGCTGGTCGAAAAAACCCGTTTGCAAATAGGCCTTCATCTGCGGGAGAGGCGTTGCATCGGCTGTCCGGAAGTTGATGACACCGTTCAGTGCCGATGATCCGTAAGCTACAGATGAAGCACCTTTAATAATTTCAACCTGACTCAGGTTGTCGAGCGGGAGATATTGCCAGCGGATATTTCCGGCATCGGCTGCCAAAGCCGGCAATCCATCCACTAATGCCAACACCCTGCTACCTGCACCATAGCTGAAGCCACTTCCGCCGCGTATAGAAATCTGGCCATCGAGGATGTCAACGCCCGGCACACGGTTGATCAATGCTTCGGCATCGGTGGTATGACGATTTTCGACCATCTGGGGTTTCAACACACTCATCGAAACGGTCAACCCGGCTAAACGTTGCTCGATGCGACTAGCCGTTACCACAACTTGATCCATCTCGAAAACTTCGGGCGAAAGTGCTACCTTCAGGCGTAAGGTGTCGGAAGCAATGGGGCTTGCTTTCTGTGTATAGCTCTTAAAACCAAGCATCTGAAAGGTAAGTTGAACGACGGGTTTCTCGGCCCACAACAGAAAATGCCCCGAAGCATCAGCCGCTACTCCCCTGTTTTGCTGGATTAAAATTAAAGCTCCAGCCAAGGGCTGGCCATTGGTTTTGTCGCTCACTGTTCCACTAATCCAGCCTTGTGCCGTTACTTGAAAGTGAAGCAACAGAAAAAAGACGGCGAAAAAAAATCGCGTTTTCATTTCGGAACAAACGTCATCCTGATTTTCATGGTTTCTGACGGATTGGTTTGGTTGGGATAGGCCGTTGTGATTTTGAGCGAGGCTGGGGTAATTTCCTGAATGAGTGTGGTGAGCGGTATGGGTAGGGAATCGGTAGTGATGATAATCTGGTTACGGTCGTCAGCAAATCGCCACGAGCCGGTATATTGCCCGAAATATCCTGTTGCATCCCGATTGAATTTAGCTGTACCGTTAAATTTTTCCAGAATCTGTCCCGGACCGCCGGCTTCCAATCCGTTGACCAAAAGGCTGTCGCTTTGCCATATCGGCGTTGTGAGCAGTTCAAAACGGTCGTCTTCTTCAAGCTTGTGGCACGAAATCAAACAAAAAACAACAGAAAAGAGAATGAGAAAATTATGTTTTTTCATACGATTGAGTGTTTCTGAAGGCACAAATATACATTCTGTGTGCAGAAAAACCCTGTGAAAAACAAAAAAGACCGGAAACAATTTGGCAAAAAAACAAAAAACCCTGTCAGGACTGTGCCTACAGGGTTTTGTGTGGAGAATAACGGAATCGAACCGATGACCTTTTGACTGCCAGTCAAACGCTCTAGCCAACTGAGCTAATTCCCCAATCAGGGGGCAAAATTACAAAAAAACTCAAATGATATGCAAGTGTTTTTTTAAAAATCTATCAGGTATCCTTAATTTTGAACCATGAAACGTCTTTTTATTGCTATCCATGTGCCATGTAACGAAGGCATTACAGATTTATTTGAACGCCTTCGCAGGCAATTGAATCACGAACGCATCAACTGGTCGAGACCGGAAAACCTGCATTTGACCCTGAAGTTTTTGGGCGAGACACCTGACAAGTCCATTTCAGGTATTTTGAAGGAGGTTAGTCATTCGGTAGAAGAAGTAGCGCCTTTTCGGTTAGTTTTCAATCGTACCGGAATCTTTGGCAGCCGTTACGACCCACGCGTAATTTGGATTGGGAATCATCTTGATGCACAACAGCCTGTGGTGGCTTTGGCCAACAAAGTGCTTGATGCCTGTGCCCGCGCAGGTTTTGAACGCGACCGGCAAAATTTCGTGCCTCACCTGACCCTCGGACGCATCAAAAATATCACCAATAAGCCGTATTTTCAGCAAGTGATGGAGGCGCTTCCCCAGAAACTTTTTCAGGAAATGAAAGTGGACAAACTCGTTCTTTTTGAAAGTATCCTTCGTAAAGAAGGCCCAATTTACGTACCACTTCAGCAGATTGAACTCAAAGGAAAAATGGACTGAAAAGGTGTAATCGCTGAAATTAAAGCTGCTGTGATCAAAATTAATTTTCTGACATATTTCGATCTTGCAATAGATTAATTTTGTAGGAAGTTGTAAGGATTTTGTTTCTTAATCGGCAACAAAATGTCTTGCAGGTAATTTATCTATTTTGTTCTTTTTCAATCTCTTGCATTATGAAAAATATTTTCTTTCATTCACGTTTTCGTTTTCTTTTTTTGCTGTTAACGTTGGCCCTTTTTTTACTCTCGGCCTGTGCCGATGCCGCCGACGTGAAAGCCTGTGTAAATACGGAGCCTTACGGTTTTTTCGGCGGTTTATGGCATGGAATCATCGCTCCCGTAGGTTTTTTTGGGAGTTTAATCAGCGACAATATTGCCATGTATGCCGTCAACAACAACGGTGGCTGGTATGATTTCGGATTTGTTCTCGGCGCCGGAATTCTCTTTGGAGGTGGTTCAAAGGCGTCGAGAAGATAGGCAGACGCGGATTTGAATATATTACGTTGGTTCAGAATAACCAAACAAGCGTCGGCTTTTGATGCGCTCGGCCACAAAAGTTGGGACATCATTTTCCCAGCCTGACTGTCCGGAGCGAATTTTTTCGAGAACATCGCGCGAGTAGATGTGCAATAATGCCGGATTGCTGCCGGGCACATCTAAAATTTTGCGGTTTGCTTTCAAATGTTCAAACAAATGCGCTGTTTCTAAAGGAAAATGCAATTCATTAAGGGTCAATAGCTTTTTGTTCGACTCGTCCAAAGCCGGATAAACATACACTTTCACATTTTCCGGAAAAAGATGACCGATGGCTTCGATGATGCCGCCTCGGAGGTTGGCATAATATTTTGGCTGCATCACCTTAACAAAGGTTTCGATGCCAATCACTAACCGGAATTTATTGATGCGAAACTGCGACAAATAATTCACCACCTTGTAAAATTCTCTGAAATTGGAAACCATCACATTTTGCCCCATTTCGTTGAGTACATCCACCCTTTCGAGAAAATCGCGTTCATCGAAACTGCCTTCGTGAAGCAGGTTGTTGAGGGTTATTTCACAGAGTGACAAGGTGTTAAAACGATCATAATCTTCATCTTTCTCGAAAAGGGCAAAGCTCGATTTCAGCATGTCCACGCTCACGTGGGTTACAGGCCTGAAGCTTCCCCTAAAAATGAGTACATTGGTTTTGTAGAGCATATCATCGGGTTCCTGCACATTGCCGTTCTGGTCGAACATGATGGCGTTTGTCATTCCATTTTTCACCAATTGCACGCCCAGAAGCCGGTTATCAACATAGGCAAGTTCGGGGCCGCTCATGTGCATCATCGTAATCGCCAGACGGTCGGGCGAAAGGTTGTCCATGAGCGACAGTAAAAAAGTGTTGGGCCATTGCCAATGAAAATAGCAGGCATAAAGCAGATTTACCCCCAGAATTCCGAGGGTGTTTTGTTGAAGCAACGAATCGTTTTCCAACAGTCGGATATGTATAATCACCTGATTGGGCTGACTTTGTGGTGTCAGTTGATACTTCACCCCCATCCAGCCGTGGCTGATATTGTCTTTTTTGAAGTTCAACGTTGAAACGGTATCTGCAAAGGCAAAAAAGCGGATTTCGGGCTTGTCGGAATCGGCCAGCAATGAAGTAATTTCGTCGTATTCGGTACTGAGCATCAGCTCAAGTCGTTCGCGCGACACATAACGTTTCGAGGGCTTTTCGCTGCAATAGAGAGCATCGCTAAAGCGCTTGTCGTAGGCCGAAATAGATTTGGCCACAGTGCCCGATGCTCCACCTGCCTGAAAAAAATTACGTACCACTTCCTGTCCGCCACCTATCTCGGCAAAGCTTCCAAAGACTGTGGGGTTTAGATTGATTTCTAAAGCTTTGCGGTTAACCGAAAGAATTTGACTATTGTCTGACATGGGTTCTCGGGGTGTTTTGGGCAAAGGTAAAAGTTTCCTTAGTTTATCCTATTGATATTTGGTGCTTACCATCAAAGGAAAATACCGAAAACAAAGTTTTTTTGTTTAGCTGTTTGAGTAAGCTTCTCACTTCGCTCGAAATGATGGGTTTATAGTGAAATAGAGAATAGCGGTTGAGCAGGGCCCAAACCACCTCTGAAAAAACAACGCAAATGTTTAACTTTGTTGCATGAAAAAACTCATTGTGTTTGCCTCG
>JBDHYV010000217.1:0-4782 GCA_039811545.1 Bacteroidales bacterium
CCTTACCTGAAACAGTATTGTGGTGCTGCCTTCGCAAAAGAATTTGCCGTGGCTTCGCGCGACAGTGCCGACAGTCAGGTGCTGTTCGATACGTTGATGACCTATCAGGTCATCTTTTTCCGCGGTGGCGACCAATATGATTATTATTCCTATTACAAAGGAACGCGTCTGCAATTGGCCGCCGAAACCCTTTTTACCAATGGAGGAACCTTAGCCGGAACCTCGGCCGGGATGCACATTCTGTCATCGGTGATTTTCACGGCTAAGAAAGGCACTGTCTATCCGTATGAAGCCATTGAAAATCCGAACAACTCCTATATGACTCTGGCCGACGATTTCTTTGACTTTTTCCCGAATTATCTTTTCGATACCCATTTTGCCGAACGTGCCCGATTTGCCCGGTTGGCCGGATTCCTAGCAAAATATAGCCTGACTAACCAAAAAAATGTCATCGGATTGGGGTTGGACGATATGACGTGTATGGCAGTGGATACCAACAACATAGGTACGGTTTATGGAACCGGCTGCGCCAGTTTTTATAGCTTCGACCAGCCTTTTGTGCTCAACGGAACCAAATTGTTACATTCTGGAATGAATGTGAAACAACTTCCCCAAGGTTCAACCTACAACTTTTCGACGGGCGAATTCACCACTGCTCCATTGGATCGTTTTCTGGAAACCGAGGATCTTCACGAAACGGGTAATCTTACCCTTTTAGCCAGCGGCGGAAACACTTTGGCCAACAACAATGCCATGCTCAACGAATTGGTGACCAATTGCGGGAGTCCCACAGATCAGGTTTTAATTTTGACCGGTAACCTAAGTACGGCACAGCCATTTGAAAGCCGGATTCTGGAGGCCGGGGCTTGGGTGGCCGGCGTTTTTCTGATGGATGCCGCCAATGGTGCCAACGAAAACCTGGCCGAGAAGATTAACAGCCTAAAAAAACTTCTGTTTGTCGCCAATCCAACGGCCGGATTCAACGCATTTTTGAATACCCCCAACGGCCTTCTGCTTCAGAACAAGTTGAAATCGTCGGGAACAGTGGTGGCTTTTGTCGGCGATGATGCCCGCTTTGCCGGGAAAACTGTGGTGGATAACTATTACACTTCGCTGGCTTCGTGGTATGGCGAGCTGGAATTCAGCCGTGGACTGTGTATGCTTAAAAACACCGTCATCATGCCCAATACATACTTCAATTCGGATATTTACGAAAATACAGCCACTGCTGTGCCTTATGCTATGGTGCGCGACACTTTGCGGTATGGGATATGGCTTACCTCAAAAAGTTACATGAAAGTCATGCCTGTCGAAGGTTATACCACCCTCACGGGTTACGGACAACATCCGGTGATGGTTTTGCGCAATGAGGGCGGGAAGGCTGGATTCGTAACGCAAACCTCCACAGGAAGCAGCAGTGCCAAACCAAGAATGGTGGCCGGATTCGAAAACTTTGTGTTTTCTCTTGTGGACGAAACACTGCCTTATCAGATGGGGCAAACCGAAGCCTCCGCCATTGGTGAAAAAATACCGGACAATGAGATTCTGATTTTTGGAAATCCAACAAGAGAATCCCTCCTTGTGAAGTCGCCTTTTCCACAATTTTCCTGGAAAATCATCAACTCACAGGGCATTTGCTTGGACAAAGGAACAGCCGAAACAGAGCATATCCGGTTCAATCTGAAACCATTCGATTCCGGAGTGTATGTCCTCCACATCAGCGATTCCGGAGGGAAAAGATCGTTAGCAAAAAAAATTGTTAAACTATAATACTGTAAATGAGAATAATACAGAAGTCCTTATGTTTCATTTGCCTTTGGGCTTTGCTTCCTGTGTTGACACACGCACAAGGCAATTTAGTGATTACAGGCGGTGGCCTCGAAAACGACAATCATGCTGTTTTCGATGAGTTTATCCGTTTGGCAGGTGGTCCGGATGCCATCATTTCGGTGATTCCGGCTGCCAGCGGAGTGGCTGCCCAAACGATGGCGTATTTCAGCCTCGGACTTACTTATCATGGCGTGAAACCCGAAAACATTCAGCTCATTCCGATTGCCATGGTGGACGACGATAGCACCCTAAACGTCAACGAAGCTGAATGGAAGGCCAATGTCTGGGATGCCGAACTTGCGCAAAAAGTGCGTTCGGGCAATGGGGTTTGGTTTTCGGGAGGCGACCAGATGCGTATCATGCAACTGATGTTTGACCCTCAGGGCCGACCTTCGCCGGTGATGCAAGCCGTGTGGGATGTTTATCACCGCGGCGGCGTGATTGGCGGGACAAGCGCAGGTGCTGCCATCATGACCAACCCCATGATTGGCGGCGGAACAAGCCTCGGTGCCCTGCAACATGGGGTGCTGGCGACTTCGATAGGGCAGGATAACGAGGAATTTCAGGGTGTTTTACTCACCCCTGGAATTGGTTTTTTCCCTTATGGTATGGTGGATCAACATTTTCATGCCCGGGCACGTACCGGAAGGCTCGCTGCCATTTTAGCCTTCACCGGACAAAGGTTTGGCTTTGGTATTGACGAAAATACAGCCCTGATTTTATATGGCACCGAGAACAAAATGATGGTGGCCGGAGCTGCAGGAATCACCATTTTCGATACCGAAAATGCCTTGTTCCAAAAAACGGAACTGTTTCACAAGTTCAATAATCTGAAAGTGCATTATTTGGAAAATGGTGACCAGTTTTTTTTCGACACTTTTCAGGTTTTGCCTTCGCCGGAGAAAATACAACTCCAGCCAATAGCCCAACGCAAACCAAAACAAACCATTCCGGGAGGCAGCTTTTCCATCGAAGGCCAGAGTTTTTATGAGCTGCTGACCCAACAACTTTTCGAGGAAGAAGCCACCTCCACTTCGAGCCTTCAGTTTGTTGACTCCAAAACGGCTTTCCGTTTAACCATGAGTTGTCAGCCCGAAACACAGTTGTATTTTTACAGCCCAAAACACGGGAAAGACCATTTTACCGCCATTGATCTCCGTTTGGACATCGAAGCGGTTTCAGTTGAAATAATTCCCCAGAAATAAATATTAAATAATTATAAATGAACAAGTTATGAAAAAAAGTAAACTCTTAACTTTTATTCTGACCTTTTTCATCGGCACCCTTTTCGCCCAAACACATTCTGTTACCGGCACGGTTACTTCCGCTTCCGACAGAATGCCTGTGCCCGGCGTTACGGTACAGGTGAAAGGAACCACCACCGGCACAACGACCGACCTCGACGGAAACTACAAAATCAATGCCGATTCGAAGTCAACTCTTGTTTTTAGCTATGTGGGAATGCTGGCGGTTGAAATCCCCGTGAACAACCGCATGTTGATTAATGTGATGATGGAAGAAAAGAAAGTGAATCTGGGCGAGGTTGTTGTTGTTGGTTACAGCACTTCGAGCAAGAAACTCATCTCCAACTCGGTTGGCGTTGTCAACTCCGAAGAGCTTCGCAATAATCCCGTTCGCACCATTGATGGGGTGCTTCAGGGGAAAGTGGCCGGCGTTTCCATCAGCATGAACTCGGGAACTCCCGGTGGACAAAACAACATCAAGATGCGAGGCGGAAGCTCCATCACAGCGAGCAATCAGCCCCTTGTGATTGTGGACGGAGTACCTGTCATCACCGGAAGTTATGGCCAGATTGGCTACAGTGGTCAATCCATTGATGCCTTGTCCGACATCAACCCAAACGACATCGAATCCATCACTTTCCTCAAGGATGCTTCGGCAACAGCCATCTATGGTGCCCGCGCCTCTAACGGGGTTATGCTTGTAACCACCAAAAAGGGAAGCTATCAGAAAACAAGCTTTAATTTGAGCACTTCTTTTGGTTGGCAAAACCTTCCGAAGGAACGTATCCCCAAAATGATGAATGCCGCCCAATGGAACGAATACAAAAGCACCAATGTTCAAGGGATTGACACCGACTGGATGAGCCAAATTCTGCAAACAGCTCCCACATCGAATACCGAATTTTCGGTGAGCAGTGGCAACGACAAAACACGGGTTTTTGTTTCGGGAAACTATTTCGATCAGGACGGGATCATCAAATCTACCCGTTACAACCGTTATAGCGGACGTTTGAGCGTGGATCACAAACTGCTTGACAACCTGACTGTTGGCGGTAGTGTCTCGATGAATTATTCCAAAAACGACCGTGTAGAAGGCGATTACACCCTTTATGGCCCGCTACCGAACGCAATTTCCATGCCTGCCATCTATCCTGTCTTTAATCCCGACGGAAGTTACAACGAATCAGGCCCCTATGCCAATCCGGTGGCTATCATTGACCACACCATCAATCAGGCATTCACCAACCGCAGCAATGCTAATATTTATGCTGAATACAAATTCCTGAATAATTTCAGTTTCACCACCAAATGGAGTGCCGACCAGTATCTGTTGCGCGAACACGAATACGACCCCATTACCACAGCTCAAGGCGCAAAATACAACGGTCTGGGAATCGAAGGCACCACCTATGCCAGCAACCTGATTTCGAGCAATGTGCTGCAATATCAGGTTTCGCTCGACAAAAAACACAATATCGAAGCTTTGGCGGGCTATAGTCTCGAAAAATTCTCGCGCCGCAACACCTATATCGAGGCCATCAACTTCCCGAACGAAAACTTTCAGTACATCACCTCTGCTGGTACTATTAGAGCCGCATCGGCCCGAAGCCTTGATCGCGGAATGAACTCCTATTTTGGCCAATTTAAATACAACTACCTCTACAAATACATCCTTACCCTTACGGCTCGCGCCGACGGTTCATCGAAA
>JBDHYV010000218.1:0-4765 GCA_039811545.1 Bacteroidales bacterium
TGTCCGACGACGAAAAGGTTGAACTTCAGCAGTATATCACCCGTATTTACGGAAGCCTCACCACCTTTAACGTGCTTTTTTCCGAAAAGGAAGACTATTTTGTCGGCGATTCAAAAGGTTGATTTTACAAGAGCAAGGTTCTTTCGTGTCGCGTCGCACGAGATTGCGCTTGCGATTCATATCATTAAAAAATGACATTAAGACATTGGTTTGTCATCCTATGGCTTTGTTTTGGCCCATTGGTTTTGCCTGCTCAGGTCAATTGGCGTCATTTTATCACTGCCGGAAGGATTGACCTGTCAGAAAACCGCAACACCGAGGCCATACGCAATTTCAACATTGCCATTCAGGCCAAGCCCGACCAATTCGAGGGTTAGTTTTATCGCGGCATCGCCAAATTCAGCCTGAGCGACTTCAGTGGTTCGCTGGCCGATTTCAGCGAGACCATCCGCCTTCATCCCCTTTACGCGCGTGCTTATCATTACCGCGGCATTGTCAATGACAGATTAGCCAATTATTACGATGCCCGTGCCGACTTTCGTAAGGCCATTGGCATTGACCCCTACAATGCCGATTTGTTTGTGGCTGCCGGTGCCACCGACATGCACCTTGGGCATTATCAGGAAGCTGTGCAAAACTATGATCTGGCACTGCTCATCAACCCGAAATTTTCGTCGGCCTGGGTTAACAGAGGAATTGCCAACATTTTGTTGGGCGACACCCTTCGTGCCATGACCGATTTTGACCTTGCTGTACGTTACGACCATTTCGACCCTGAAGGCTGGGCCAAGCGTGGAATGCTACGCGCCGAAACCGGCGACAGCCGTGGCGCACTCAACGATCTGAATGAGGCAATTCGCATTGACAGTCAAAATCCGGCCTTGTTTTTCCAACGCGCACGGGTCAGGCTCATCGCAGGCGATACACTTGCCGCCCTCAACGATTTTGAAGAAGTGAACGTGCGCGACACCCGCAACGCCCTCACCTATTTCAACCGCGCCCTGCTCCACAGTCAGCTTCACCAATACTACGAAGCCAAAGTCCTCTACGAGGAAGTCATTAGGGTCAATCCCGCAAACATTTACAGCCATTTCAACTTAGGATTGGTCAACTACGAATTGAAAAACTATCGCCAGTCGGAGGAGAACTTCAGCCGCTGCATCGAGCTTTTTCCGGCTTTTGTAGGAGCTTACATCAATCGTTCGTTAGTCAGGAAGGCACAGAACCATAAATCGGAAGCCGAAGCCGACTATCAGGCTGCAATGGTGATCATCCAAAAGCTGAACCAGACAGGTGAAGAGGCTGAAAAACTATTTAGCCGTTATGCCGACTCGGCCTACTTCGATCATGTGATGGCACTCGAAGCTGAATTTGTGCGTGGCGATGCCGCCAGCCTGCAACCACAGTTCAAAAATATCGAAATAGCACCTTTCGGACTATTTATCATCGGCCTGCAGCCGTCAGATGAAAGAAGGCTAAACGGCAATTCGCACAGCGATATCCTGCTTGAACAGTTGAATCACAACATTCCCAAAGAGATACGAATGGTTTACCAGATTGTAGGGGCATCACAGCCTGACGAGCAGAAAAATCTTTGGCAAAAACCTGACAACCTCCCTCCCTCAATCGCAGCCTTGCTCGCAGGAATTCAGGAGCAAAACCGGATGAATCACAGCCGCAGTCTGGAATTTTACCAGCGCATTTCGGACACCAACGAGCTGTCAGTATTGGCACGCATCAACGAATCGGCAGCACTGTTTCAGAGGGAGATAGCCCAATCGCTCGAACAGCAACACATCCGTAACATCACCATCCAGCAGGGGAACAATGCAATTACTCAATCTGCAAAAAATGAAGCCATCCGCCCCAACCTTGGCGAAGCACTTCAACGCATTGTTTCTGCCCGAAAACATTCGCCCCAAAACGCCATCATCTGCTACAACCAAGCCTATCTTCTTTTGCAACAGGGTGATTTTCAGAAAGCTATTGATGCTTTTAGCGATGCCATCAGGCTCGACCCAAACTTTGGCGAGGCATACTATAACAGGGCACTCACACTGCTATTTGTGGGCGAAAACAAACTGGCTTGCACCGACCTGGGAAAGGCCGGCGAACAAGGCATCGAAGAGGCGTATGTCGTGATTCGCAAATTCTGCCAAAGCAAAAGACTATAAGCAGAAAACGTTTTTGGAATTAAGGCTGTTTTTCAGCACTTTTCTTCTCCTACCGGTCAATTGGCGGCATTTTGCAGACCCATAAAGATCCTTTGATTATTTATTCTTCGTAGCCTCTTTACAAATGGAATTTTATCTATATTTTTGTCCTACAAAGCGTTAAATCAGTTTTTGTTAGCAACCATCTCATTATGAGCTATTTATCTCTTCACAAATCAACCCTGATAAAATTAGACTTCGGTCTCACGCACGAACTTGTTCGCAGCAACCGGTCTGGCGCCTATGCTTCGACCACTATTTCGGGCTGCAACACGCGCAAATATCACGGATTACTGGTGGCTCCACAGCCCTGGCTCGACCAAAACAATCACATCTTGTTATCGTCGCTCGACGAGACCATCATCCAGCACGACGAGAGTTTTAATTTTGGAGTAAGGATGTATCCCAATGGGGTTTACAACCCAAAGGGACACAAATATCTTCGTGAGTTTACCTCGGATCCTATCCCGAAAATCACTTACCGTGTTGGGGGCGTGGTGTTGGACAAAGAGATGCTTTTTGCCGAGAACGAAGATCGCATCCTTATCCGCTACACCCTTCGAGAAGCGCACAGCAAGACGATTCTCCGGCTGAAACCATTTCTGGCATTCCGCAACATACACCAGCTCACCCGCGCCAATATTGACGCCAACACCAAATACGAACCTATCCCCAACGGCGCAGCATGGAAGATGTATGCCGGCTATTCAAATCTTTATTTCCAGATTTCGAAAGCCAACGAATACACCCATATCCCCGACTGGTATTACAATGTGGAATACCTTCGTGAAAAGGAAAACGGTCTCCCCTATCAGGAAGACCTTTTCTCGCCGGGTTTTTTCGACATCAATATCCAAGCCGGCGAAAGTGTGGTGGTGGCAGCAGGCCTCGAAGAAGCAAAAGTTGTCAACCTGAACAAGATTTTCAATAACGAGATTAAAAAACGTGTTCCACGCAACAACTATGAGAACTGCCTGCTCAATGCTTCGGAGCAGTTTTTGGTGAAAACGAAAAACAAGACCGAGCTCATGGCTGGCTTCCCTTGGTTTGGCACCTGGGGCCGCGACACCTTCATCGCCTTGCCCGGCATCACGCTTGCCAAAGGCGACGAAATCAACTTCAAAAATGTGCTCGACACCATGATTGGCAGCATGAAAGGTCCATTATTCCCAAATATTGGACGCGACAACAAGCCCGACTATGAAGCCGTTGACAGTCCGCTCTGGTTTTTCTGGTGTCTGCAAGAATATGCCGCTTTCAAAAACAACAGTGGAGAGATTTGGAAAAAATACCGCAAACCTATGATAGCCATTCTCGAAGGCTATCGTCAAGGCACCGAGTATCAGATCCGGATGGACACCAATGGCTTGATCCATGCCGGCGGTACGGACATGGCCCTCACATGGATGGATGTTTTCGACAATGGCAAGCCTATTACACCCCGCTCGGGCTATGCCGTTGAAGTGAACGCATTATGGTACAACGCCGTGATGTTTGTCATTGAGGCTGCCACACAGGCCGGCGACCATGATTTTGTCGCAGATTGGGCCAAACTTCCGCAACAAATTCGCGAATCATTTCAACAAGTATTTACCGATGCCAGCAAAACCTGGCTCGCCGATGCTGTGTTCGAGGGTCGTCACGACTGGACGGTGCGGCCCAATATGTTGTTTGCTGTCGCCCTGCCCTATTCGCCCCTCACAGAAGAACAGCAGAACAATGTGCTGAACAAGATAAAATCGGATTTGCTTACTGACCGCGGCTTACGCACCCTCACGCCTTTAGACCCAAATTACAAAGGCGTTTACGAAGGCAATGCACACGAGCGCCACATGGCCTATCATCAGGGCACGGTCTTCCCTTGGCTCTTGTCGCATTTCTGCCGTGGCTGGGTCAAACTCCACAGCAAAGCCGGACTGGCGTTGGTGGAAGAACTCTACTACGGCTTTGAACCCACCTTGAACGAAGCCGGAATAGGGACAGTCTCCGAAATCTATGACGGCGACCCCCCACACGAAGCCAAGGGAGCCATCTCGCAGGCATGGAGTGTAGCCGCGCTCATCCAAATGAAACAGTTGATTGAACAGACGAAGAAATAATAACAACCACATATAAACAACACAAGATGAAGGTATTGATGTTTGGTTGGGAGTTTCCTCCCCATATCACAGGCGGCTTGGGAACAGCTTGTTTCGGCATGACAAAAGGCTTAGCAAAACAGGGCGTAGAGGTGCTATTTGTGGTACCCAAAGCCTATGGCGACGAGAGTGAGGAAGCCGTGCGCATTGTCAATGCCAGCGATGTAGCAGTGAACCTCGATAGCGAAGAAAGCAAAACCTATTGGGAACGCGTGCAATACATGGAAATTGGCTCCAACATCATCCCTTATGTGGGGCCTGAACAGTTTGAGAAACTTCACGAAGAACAAAAAAGTGTAACAGAATCATTCCGCGGACCGGTTTTCAATCAGAAATATGAGTTTTCCGGAAAATACGGCACTAACCTCATGGAAGAGGTATCGCGCTATGCATTAGTTGGTTCGAGCATCGCCA
>JBDHYV010000219.1:0-4754 GCA_039811545.1 Bacteroidales bacterium
ATCTGGGGTAAAATGGTATCTGAGTAGCTTTGCAAAAAATTGGTAAAGTATCGCAACAGCAAAGACCACAGGCGTTTCTTTACTATTGGCACCAAAATGGTTTATAATCTGATTTGCTTTCAGGATATTTTTGGAACCGATGGCATTTTGCAGCTCAAAAATGTTGAAATCTTTTGAAATACCGATCTTTTCCTCCACTTCAACGTCAGTGATTTTTGAGCCCGGTTTCAGTGAGATCATCAGTTTCTCAAGCTCATTGCGTATTTTATGGAGGTCGGTGCCCAAATAGTCGGTCATCATCTGCTCGGCCTTCGGGCTGATGGAATAATTATGTTGTTGAAGGTATCTTCTTATCCATTCAGGAATTTTGTTGTCGAACAATTTTTTACTTTCAAACAACACCCCCTTTTTGTCTATTGTTTTAGAAAAGCTTTTGCGCCCATCGAGTTTTTTATATTTGTAATTGATCACCAATATCGTTGTTGGCGGAAAGTTTGCCATGGCCTGTTCAATCAGTTCGATATCTTTCACATCCTGTGCTTCTTTCACGATGACGAGTTGATAGTTTCCCGACATTGGGTATCCTCGTGCCTGGCTAATGATGGTGTGTACGTCCACATCGCGACCATACATCACAAGCAGATTAAAAGCTTTTTCAGCTTCATCGAGCACTGTTTCTTCGAGCAGATCGGTGATAGTATCAATAAAATATGATTCCTCTCCCATCAGGAAATAGATGGGATGAAACACTTTGTTGCGGATATTTTGCAGAATCTGTTCGTAGGTGAAAGCCATAGTTAGAATCGTAGATGCTTAACTGTCAATCCGTTATTAATAAGTTGCTGGAGTGATTCGATACCAATTTTCAAATGTTCGTGTACGAAACGTCGGTTTACGCGGCGGTCGCTTTCTGAGGTTTTTACGCCTTCGGGTATCATAGGCTGGTCGGAGACTAATAGCAAGGCGCCTGTTGGGATTTCGTTGGCAAAACCGACGACGAAGATAGTGGCTGTTTCCATATCTACGGCCATACTACGAGTTTTTATCAGATATTCCTTGAAGATGTCATCGTGTTCCCAAACACGCCTGTTGGTAGAGTAAACCGTCCCTGTCCAGTAGTCGCGGCCATTATCGCGGATGGTGCTCGAGATGGCCTTTTGTAGGCTAAAAGCTGGCAGGGCAGGCACTTCAACCGGCAGATAGTCGTTGGAGGTTCCTTCGCCGCGAATGGCAGCAATGGGAAGGATAAGGTCGCCAACCTCGTTTTTTCGCTTCAGCCCGCCACATTTGCCCAGAAACAGAACCGCCTTGGGCGAAATTGCGCCAAGCAAATCCATTACCGTGGCCGCATTGGCACTGCCCATCCCAAAATTGATGATGGTAATATCTCCATAGGTGGCGCAGGGCATCGGGTTTTCAAGGCCAATAATCGGTACGTTGTGCCATTCCGAAAAAAGCTCGAGGTATTGTCCGAAGTTGGTGAGCAGAATATATTCGCCAAACTCGTGTAGGGGCTGGCCAGTATAGCGCGGCAGCCAGTTATCAATAATCTCCTTTTTTGTTTTCATTTTTTTCAGATAGATGAGTTATCGTTCATATTCTTGCATCGGCTCAGCCGGCGATTCTCTGTTGAACTGTACAAAGGTACAAAAAACATCGCCTCCTCCCGAAATGCCCTGAACAGGCTCTTAAAGAACAGACTAAGGAAGAGAAAATCAAAACATAGGAAAGGATAAATCGCAAAAGGGTGTAATTTTGCATGAAGATAGCAGCTCAATGAGCGAATTACAATGGTTTAAAACAAAGGAAAACAGGGGAAAAACGGAGGTTTTCGATCCGGTGCGCAAGCGCTTTGTAACACTCACGCCCGAAGAAGAAGTAAGGCAGATGGTATTGCAACAGCTTATTGAAAACCTCGGGATGCCGCCCGGACTTGTCGCAGTGGAATATCCGATGAAGCTCAATAGACTCGAAAAACGCTGCGATATTGTGGTTTTTTCACCTCAGGCTACCCCTTTGATGATTGTGGAATGCAAAGCAAGACAAATTAACCTTACACAGGCTGTCTTAGATCAGATAATCCGCTACAATATGGCACTAAACGCCCCTTATTTACTGATTACCAATGGAGTAAGTCAATATTCTATACGAACTAATGTATCATCCGAAACCATTGAATTTTTGAATTTTGTCCCCACTTATGCACAATTAACTACCTCATGAAATGACAAACGTCCGCCTTTTTTTTCAACGCTGTATGCCCCTATCAAGAAGTTTCGCTACGGTTAGTTTTTTGCTGTGGGTGGCACTGATGCTTTGGCCCGGTATTTCACTTTGGGCGCAAAACAACACCCAGCGACAGGACAGCATCATCTCGCGTTTTTTGGACAAAACACCCGAAACTTTGGACGACTACACTTATCTGATTACAATGTTTTTAGACAAAGCTCCCGAAAAGTCGTTCAAACTGAGCCTCGAAGCCATCGAAAAGGCAAAAAAAACAGGAGGAAGTCCTTTGGCAAAAGCCTACAAAAGTGCCGGCCTCGCTGCCAACCGACTCCGTCAGTTCGACCAGGCAAATGTGTATTACGATTCGGCCATGCAGTTTTTCGCATCAATTCCCGATTCTGCTGAGATGGCTGCCATCTACAACAATATCGGAAACCTGTATAGCAATTTCGCACTATATGTCAAAGCGATCGAATATTACGACCACGCTTTGGCACTCTTTAGCATTTTGGGCGACAACCGAAGCATTGGCGTAGTAAACAACAATATCGGCTCACTTTTCCAGAAGCTCAGAAGCTATGATCAGGCTTCCGAACATTTTCTCATTGCTTTTGGCATTGCCCGGCAGCTCAACGACTCCATTTCGATGGTCAGCATTCTGAACAATCTGGGAACAATCCGTCAATCCGAAAAAAGGCACGAAGAAGCTATACAATTATACCGTCAAAGCCTCAGCCTTTCCATCAAGACAGAAAGCCTCTACAACAAAGGGCTTGCACTACTCAACATCGGGAGCACTTTCATTAATGAAAAACAACCCGACAGCGCATTTCGTTACCTGAATCAGGCACTTGAGCTTTTTCAGGAAACCGGCAATACCCTTGCCGATGTCTGGTATTGTTTAGGAAAAACACATGAAATAAACGGCAGCCACCGCCAAGCATTGAATGCCTTCCTCAGGGCATACGATGAGGTTGAGCTTTTCCCCGACATCGAACTGAAATCAGACATTTTAGTGAAGCTGTATGAGTCGTGGAAAAAACTCGGCAACGAAACCGAAGCATTCCATGCCCTGCAGGCTTATCATCATCTGACCGATTCGATTAAAACAAGAGTTGAGCAGGCCACCGCAGCCAACATGACTACGCGCTTTAATGTGGCAAAAAAGATGAGTGAAACTGCCCAACTCAAGCAAGAAAAAGAAGCCCAAGAAAGGGTTATCATCAAAGAAAAAGAAACCAACAAATTAAACTACAACCTATTATTATTAAGCCTTTTAGCTGTTGTCGTCCTACTCGGCGTGCTGATATTTATATTTTGGGCAAACCGGCGCTCACTCAAAGTTAACAAATTGCTCAAACAGCAATACAACGAGTTGGAACAGGCAAAAAACGAGCTTACTTTGAGTCACAGCACTATTGCCGAACAAGAAGAGAAACTGAGTATCCTGATCAACGCCATGCCCGACATCATAACTTTCAAGGACGGCATGGGACGCTGGCTTGTGGCCAACAGCAGTGTGCTCCATCTCTTTCGTCTCAGCCAGATAGATTACAAGGGGAAAACCGATCTCGACCTCATTGCCGACAGCCCGGAATGTGAATTTGCTTTCAGGGTTTGTGCCATTTCCGACGAAGAAGCCTGGCAACAACGCAAGGCCATCCGCAGCGACGAAACGATTGCCGACCCGATGAACATTCCGCGGGTATTCGACATTATCAAGATTCCACTTTTTTTCAGCGATGGCACCCGCAAAGGTCTTTTAGTAATTGGCCGCGACATTACCGAACGCAAGCAAGCCGAGATTGATCTCGAATCCGCTCTTCAAAAAGCAGAAGAAGCCGACCGACTGAAGTCGGCATTCATGGCCAATATGAGCCACGAAATACGAACCCCACTCAACGCCGTGATTGGGTTTAGCGAACTCTTGGAAACGGAGCATCCCGACCCGCAAAAAACCAAGGAATTCGTGCACCATATCCGCACAAACAGCACCGCCCTGCTGCATCTTATCAACGAAATCCTTGAACTCTCGGTCATCGAATCGGGCAGCATTCAGCTACAGAGCGAGACCTTCGACATCAGACAGCTCTTTTGCGATCTTAACGAAAGCTTCACCCAACTCGCCCAGCAAAAAGGTAAAGGCAGGATCAGGATCAAAGCCGTTTTGCCTTCAGCCGAATCCACTATTATTTTTAGCGACAAGAACAGGATAAGGCAGATTTTGGTCAACCTTTTCGATAACGCACTAAAATTTACCGGCGAAGGAAGCATCAGTTTCGGTTATGAAATTCTAAATAGCGACCGTCACAGCCTCCGTCTTTATATAAGCGACACAGGAATTGGCATTCCGCAGAGCAAACAACATCTGCTTTTCAAACGATTTACGAAGATACACGAATCATCAGGGATGATTTATCCAGGTGCCGGCCTTGGGCTCAGCATCGTTCAACAGATTGTTGAGCTAATGGACGGAAAAATCAAAGTGAACTCTATGGCAGGTAGCGGGTCAACATTTGAGATTG
>JBDHYV010000220.1:0-4747 GCA_039811545.1 Bacteroidales bacterium
TTCTCCCTGATTAAAGAGAGCCATGGTCTGCCCGACCTCAGAGCCGGGCAAACCCATCTCCTGCCTTTTGTGGCGTTGATAGTCCCGCTTTTTACGGCTCTGAGATTAGCTAAATTCAACATTGATACACGTCAGAGCGTATCGTTCATCGGACTGCCTTCGCCTGCTTCGGGATTGCTGTTGGCCTCGCTGCCTCTCATCAAATCACAGCTCTACACCAGCCAGTCGTTGTTCTATATGATCGTTACCAATACCTATTTCTATATTGGAGTAGCCGTTTTGATGAGCCTGCTCATGGTTTCTGAATTGCCCTTGTTTGGCCTGAAATTCAAATCGTTTAGCTTCAAAGGCAATGAGGTTCGTTACCTGTTTCTGGTATTGGCATTGGCTTTGCTCGTCAGCTTGCAGTTTGTTGCCATTCCCTTCATTGTCTTGCTCTACGTCATGCTGTCGTTAATTGTGTATCTTGTTGATATACAAGGATAAGAGCTTTATTTTTTTCGGAGTTCAAAATTTTGGCCAAGGTAAACTTTGCGCACGTGCTCGTCAGAAGCCAGTTCTTCGGAGGTGCCTGCCTTGAGAATTGAGCCTTCAAAAAGCAGATAAGCGCGATCGGTAATCGAGAGGGTTTCGTGTACATTGTGGTCGGTGATCAGGATACCGATGTTTTTATTTTTGAGCGACGACACGATAGACTGGATGTCTTCCACGGCGATGGGGTCAACACCGGCAAAAGGTTCGTCGAGCAGGATAAAGCCCGGATCAACAGCAAGAGCACGGGCGATTTCGGTGCGCCGTCGTTCGCCACCCGAAAGCTGGATGCCTTTGCTGTGACGGATATGTTGCAGACCAAACTCGTCAAGAAGATTCTCAAGACGTTCGTGTTGCTGTTTCTTGCTGTAGTTTTTAAACTGCATCACCGAGAGGATATTGTTCTCAACGGTCATCTGCCTGAAAACACTTGCCTCCTGCGCCAGATAACCGATGCCGCGCTGTGCCCTGCGATACATTGGCTCGGCGGTGAGGTCGAGGTCATCGAGATGCACATACCCCGATAATGGCTTTATCAATCCCACGATCATGTAAAACGTGGTGGTTTTACCTGCTCCGTTCGGACCAAGAAGACCGACAATCTCGCCTTGGTTTACCTCAACCGAAACGTCTTTTACAACAGTGCGCTGCTTGTACTTTTTATAAAGATGGCTTGTCCTGAGCTGCATGAAAACTTCAGGTTTGAGTTCATAGTGTGCCGCAAAGGTAACAGTTAATCCAATAAATTTCTGATGACCGGTTTTTTTTCAGCAAAATGGATGCCTTTGTCTTTTGGTTCAAGGTGAGAAAATATTGGCGGGGAATTTTGGTTTTATTTTCCTTCTGCGTTGGCACCGGCTTCAAGCTCTTCCCAGAATTCTAGTGCGCGGCGGGTATGCGGGATCACAATGGTTCCGCCAACCAGATTGGCAATGCCAAACACTTCCATCACTTCCTCAGCAGAGGCCCCCAATTCGTGGCATTTTTGCAAATGATAATAAATGCAGTCATCGCATTTGAGAACCATCGAGGCCACAAGCCCGAGCATTTCTTTAGTTTTTGCATCGAGTGCCCCTGCATCGTAGGCAATGGTATCCACACTGACAATGCGTTTTAAAATTTTGTTGTTGGGCGCGGCCAACATTTTTTCGTTCATCCGCGAACGATAACGGTTAAATTCGTCAACCTTGCTCATTGTTTTGGTTGTGATTTGTTAAAATAACCCTTCTTTCAAGATATCGTGAATGTGCACAACACCTTGATAACGGCCTTCTTCCACTACAGGAAGCTGGGTGATATTGTGCTGACGCATCAGCTCAAGAGCCTGAACCAAAAGTGCATTGGGGTGAATTGATTTTGGATTGGCCGTCATGATGTTGCGGGCCATGACATGTTTGACGGGTCGGGGGTTGTCCAGAAGCATCCGACGCAAATCGCCATCTGTAATGATCCCAACAAGGGTGCCATTTTCGATGACGGCAGTAGCTCCAAGTCGTTTGGCCGAAATCTCGATGATGACTTTGGCAAGGTCGTCATCAGGCGACACTTGTGGAGCCTCGTTTTTTGTGAAGACATCTTTCACACATAGCAACAATTGCTTGCCAAGGGCACCGCCGGGATGAACCCGTGCAAAATCTTCGGTCGTAAAACCGCGACATTCTAATAAACCAATGGCAAGTGCGTCGCCCATGACAAGTTGTGCGGTGGTGCTGGTGGTTGGAGCTAGATTGTTCGGACAAGCTTCGCGTGCAACAGTGGTGTCGAGCACAACATCCGACTGTCCGGCTAAGTAGGATGAAATGTTGCCGACAATGGAGATTAGTTTGTTTTTTCGAACTTTTAAGAAAGGAACTAATACTTTAAGCTCGGGAGTTTCGCCACTTTTCGAGAGGAGCAAGATTACATCTTCATCACGGATAATGCCCAAATCGCCATGAATGGCATCAGCAGCATGGAGAAAAACCGCAGTCGTTCCGGTTGAGTTGAACGTTGCCACAATTTTTTGTGCGATGATCGCGCTTTTGCCTACGCCCGACACAATCACTTTTCCGCTTGAGGAATAAATCATCTGCACAGCCTCGGCAAAGGTGTCGTCCATACGTTGGGCCACCGATTGCAGAGCACCAATCTCGGTTTCGATCACCTTTATGGCAATCTGCCTGAGTTCGTCAGTTGTTTTCAAAACAAGTATAAATTTAAGGTGCGGGTTATAGAGTGTTTTTTCACTTAAGAATCATTTTTTTGGCACAAAAGTAATGCGAAAGCCTGAAAAGTCGCATACTTTTTTCGGCATCTCTGGCTTGTATTTCAGCACTTATTCTATTTGTTTTCCGGTAAGTTTCTGGAACGACTCTTCCATACGGCGTGTTTTGCGCGCCAGCGAAAGGATGGTAAAACCGTTGGCTGCGGCCCAAGCGTTCAATGCCTGACGGATATCAGTTCCGGCAGCCGAGATAAGCACCCATTGATTGGCCTCGCGAACCGCCGACTCCACACCTTCGATTCCTTTCAATCCAGCGATGGATACCTCTTCGGCAAACTCCACACTCACTGTCTCTTTCTTTTCGTCCGAGCGTATGGCACCAATTTCATCGTAAGCCACTAAAATTCCTTTGTTGAGGATGGCAACCCTGCTGCACAATGCTTCAACCTCCTGCATGATGTGTGTTGAAAGAATGACTGTTTTGTTGGCTCCGGTCTCTTTAATCAGCCGACGGATATCGACTAATTGGTTAGGGTCGAGGCCCGATGTGGGCTCATCGAGAATGAGCACTTGCGGATCGTGCATCAAAGCCTGAGCAAGCCCAACCCTTTGACGATAGCCTTTGGAAAGCGTCCCGATTTTTTTGTGCAACTCATCTCCAAGACCAGTCATTTCAATCATTTGACTCACTCTTGCGGCAGATTGTTTTCCTAGGCCAAAAACCCCTGCCACAAACAGCAGATACTCCTTAATATACATATCGTGATAAAGCGGGTTATTTTCGGGTAGATAACCCACCAAACGGCGCACTTCAACCGGCTGTTGTCTCACATCGTATCCCATAACGGAAGCTGTTCCGGAAGAGGGTGGGATATAACAACTTAAGATTTTCATTAAGGTTGATTTTCCGGCACCATTGGGGCCAAGCAAGCCAACGATCTCACCCGGATGGATGGTGAGACTCAACGAATCGAGGGCTTTTTGTTCGCCATACACTTTTGAAACCTGCTGAACTTGAACGGACATGGTGCAAAGGAATGAATGATTTGGCAAAAGTAAGAAAGAATCTGTTTGGCCGCACATCTGACAGCGGGTCGTCTGCGGCCGGTTCAATGATGACCAGAGGCGGCCTGCCCGGCAGTTGGCCGCGCTGTTTCAACCCGTTACGAAAATGGAAAGTGAAAGATTTAGATGTTTTTTAATTTGTTCAGTTGAAAAAATGTTTCTATTTTTGCACCCCGTTTTGGAAAATAGGTTGCCAAGACGGAAGAAGAAATCTATAAGTCAATGAATACACTGAGTTACAAAACTATTAGCGTTAACAAAGAGAATGCTGATAAAAAGTGGATGGTGATTGACGCTGAAGGATTGGTTCTGGGGAGGCTTGCTTCTACCGTGGCCCAGGTTCTACGCGGCAAACACAAACCGAGCTACACTCCCAACAGTGATTGTGGTGACAATGTGATTGTGGTCAATGCTGAAAAGATCGCGCTCACTGGCAAGAAAATGGACACCAAGTTCTACGTCCGTCACACCGGTTATCCCGGCGGACAGAGGGTTCGTCCGGTAAGGGAACAGTTGAAACGCAAGCCTATTGCGGTGGTGGAGCATGCTGTAAAAGGGATGCTGCCCAAAACAAAGCTTGGCGATGAGCTGTTTCGCAATCTCTACGTTTATGCCGGCCCGGAGCACAAGCACCAGGCACAGCAGCCAACCGAATTAACTTTAAATTCAATCAAATAATCATTATGGAAGTAATCAACGCCTTAGGCAGGAGAAAAACAGCTGTTGCCCGCATCTATATGAAAAGCGGTAATGGCAGCATTGTTATCAACAAAAGAGATTACAAGGAATATTTTCCCGTGAGCATCCTGCAGTTCGTTGTTGAACAGCCTCTCTCACTTACCGGAAATATCGGCGCATACGATATCAAGGTAAATCTCGATGGTGGCGGTATCAACGGACAAGCCGAAGCTTTGAGCTTAGCAATCAGCCGTGCCCTGTGCGAAATCA
>JBDHYV010000221.1:0-4743 GCA_039811545.1 Bacteroidales bacterium
GTCGAAAAACGAATTCCTTTCTGTCATCAGCCACGAGCTGCGCACGCCCCTCAACACCCTGTCAGGCATCACCCATCTGCTCCAAAACACACCGCTTACCGATGAGCAACAAGAATATCTTCAGGCCATTGAACTGGCTTCGGCCCGGCTTGCACGTTTTTCGGAAATGGCACTGCTCATCACCTCTCTGCAAACAGGCGGACAACTCCCCGAAATGTTTGAACTCAAAGTGCGCTTACTTTTCGATGTAGCTCTGTTTGAGCTCCGTAAAGCCATCCTCGAGAAGAAACTGCATACAGATGTGATCCTGCAGCAGCACGATGTCATGCTCTTTGGCGATTCAGATCTCATACGAAAATGCTTAGTCATCCTCATCGAAAATGCAATAAAACATCTTCCCGAAGGAGGAAATATTGTGCTCGAGGCCAGTAGCAGCACTGATGGCGGAACATATTTGCAAATCAGTGACAACGGCCCAGGATTCAGCTACGAGATTCTTGAGGCATTTAGCGAAGATCAACAGACCGGGTTGAAGCCCATACGAAATCTGGGAGCCTTGTCGCTCACTGCCGTCAAACTCATCATGAACGCTCACGGTGGTAGCCTGAAAATTGAAAATGACAGAAGCGGCGGTGCAAAGGTTAAACTGCTTTTCGCCGCCAAAGAATAATAACCCAACATATAGACCATCCGAACATTTTTGAACCGATAAATGGCGGATGTCTGGGATAAGCTATTATTTTTGCAGAAATGAAACCCAGACTGAAGATTTTTGTATTGCTGTCGCGAATACCTTGGCCGCTCGAAAAGGGCGACAAACTCCGGGCTTTTCACCAAATTAAGAGTTTGTCAGTCTCGGCCGACATTTTTCTCTGCGCCCTCAACACCGATCCAAAAGCAGACAAACAACAGGCTTTCAGAGCGCTTCAACCTTTTTGTAAGTCGGTGAGTTTTATTGATCTACCACATAGCGCATTGATACCCAATCTTTTAAAAGCGTTTGTTGGTAGAAAGCCGCTGCAGACAGGTTTCTTCTTCAATGCAAAGGCCTTTCGCCAGGTGCAAAACCTCATCTCGAAACACAAGCCCGACCTTATCTACGCGCAACTGCTTCGTGTGGCCGAATATGTGCGGCATCAGCCTTTGCCAAAAGTGCTCGACTATCAGGATGTGTTTTCAATGGGCATGAAACGTCGTATGGAGCTGGCTGCCTGGCCATTTGGTATGTTTTACCGGCTCGAATACAAAAGACTCCTGCGTTATGAAGCAGAGGTTTTTAATGATTTTGACCTGAAGACTATCATCAGTTACCCCGATCGTGAGCTGATCCCGCATCCCGACCGCGACCAGATAATGGTGGTGCCCAATGGTGTGGATCATCAGTTTTTTCGTCCTATGGAAGCCGAGAAAAAATTTGACCTTGTGTTTACCGGAAACATGGCCTATCCGCCCAACGTGAATGCTGCCCTGTTTCTCTGCCGCGAAATCATGCCCATCGTCTGGAAAAAAAGCCCGGAAACCTCCGTGTTGCTGGCCGGCGCAACCCCCGACCGCCAACTCCTCAGGCTGCAAGATAAGCGAATCACTGTCAGCGGATGGATGGACGACATCAGAGAGGCTTATGCCAGTGCACGCGTATTTATTGCTCCCATGAAGATAGGAACCGGACTGCAAAACAAACTATTGGAGGCCATGTCAATGAAGATGCCCTGCATCACCACCCCGCTGGCTTTTGAACCGCTCAAAGCTAGAGCCGGCTCCGAAATATTGGTCGGCGAAACTGCTGCACAATTGGCCGAACTTGTTGAACATCTTCTTAGGTCGAATGCATTCGCCCAACAAGTGGCCGAACTGGGTTACGACTTTGTTCAGCAAAACTATAATTGGGATGCTTCAACTACCCGGCTGCTGGCCGAAATGAGCCAAATGGTTGCGGAAACGAAAAGCCAGAACGACAATAGGACTTTCGACCTCCCATAAAAACTTGAGAAACTTTGAATTGGACCCTTAAGCGAGAGGCTTCGGGATTTTTAAAATGTACTAATACCTTAAAAACTGTGTCAGACGATAAAAAAATCATCTTTTCAATGGTCGGAGTGAGTAAAATCGTTCCGCCTAACCGACAGATAATCAAAGATATTTATCTCTCTTTCTTTTACGGTGCTAAAATTGGCATCATCGGGCTGAACGGCTCCGGAAAATCTACCCTTTTGCGCATCATCGCTGGAAAAGAAAAATCGTTCCAGGGCGAGGTGGTGTTCTCGCCAGGCTTTAGTGTGGGAATGTTGGATCAGGAACCTGAACTTGACCCAACAAAAACAGTGAAGGAGATTGTGGAAGAAGGAGTTCAGGACGTGGTGAATCTGCTCAAAGCCTATGAGGAAGTCAACAACCGTTTCATGGAGCCGATGAGCGATGAGGAGATGTCCAAACTCATCGAGGAACAAGGGAGGCTGACCGATCTCATTGAACACAAAGATGCATGGGAACTCGATAGCAAGCTCGAGCGTGCGATGGATGCCCTTCGCTGCCCCGAGGGCGACACGCCGGTGTCGGTGCTTTCGGGAGGCGAGCGTCGCCGGGTAGCATTATGCCGTCTGCTACTAAGCGAGCCGGATATTCTGTTGCTCGACGAGCCTACCAACCACCTTGATGCCGAATCAGTAGAATGGCTCGAGATGCACCTACAGCAATATAAAGGCACGGTGATTGCCGTAACTCACGACCGTTATTTCCTTGACCATGTGGCCGGATGGATTCTTGAACTCGATCGCGGCGAAGGCATTCCTTATAAAGGAAACTACACCTCCTGGCTCGAACAGAAATCACGACGGCTCGAGATGGAAGAAAAAACCGAAAGCCGACGACGCAAAACCCTCGAACGCGAACTTGAATGGGTGCGTATGGCTCCAAAGGCACGCCATGCCAAATCCAAAGCCCGACTGAACTCCTATGAAAAGCTGCTCAACGAAGATACCAAGCAAAAAGAAGAACGATTAGAACTCTTTATTCCCGATGGCCCACGCCTTGGTAATAAGGTGATCGAAGTCAACAATGTTACCAAAGCTTTTGGCGATAAGCTGCTTTTCGAGAACCTCAGTTTCAGCCTGCCACCGGCCGGAATCGTTGGGGTTATCGGACCAAATGGTGCCGGAAAAACTACCCTCTTTCGAATGATTATGGGCCTCGAAAAGCCCGATTCGGGCAGCTTCGAAGTGGGTGAGACCGTCAAAATCGGCTATGTTGATCAGGCTCACGAAGAAATTGATCCCGAAAAAACAGTGTTCGAAATTATCTCCGGCGGCCACGATGACATCCGCCTCGGAAATCGCACCATCAACTCCCGGGCTTATGTGGCACGATTCAACTTTCAGGGCAACGACCAAGGGAAAAAAGCCGGAGTACTGTCGGGCGGCGAACGAAATCGTATGCATTTGGCCATGACGCTCAAACAGGAGGCCAATGTGTTGCTGCTCGACGAGCCTAGCAACGATATTGATGTGAACACCCTCCGTGCACTCGAAGAAGGAATCGAAAATTTTGCCGGCTGTGCTGTCATCATCTCGCACGACCGCTGGTTTCTCGACCGTGTTGCCACTCACATTCTGGCTTTTGAAGGTAACTCCCAGGTGTATTTCTTCGAGGGAAGCTATACGGAGTATGAGGAAAACAAGCGAAAACGATTAGGAAATGCAGGGCCAACACGCATCCGGTATAAAAAATTGATGTAGCTCCAATCTCAGCCCAATCAGCAGATGATTAAAATTGACGAGGCTTTTATCGAGAATGTATCGCAACAGGCCAAAGCCACGGCCCGACGGCGGATGAATTATAATTTTCACCATCACGACAGCGATACTTTGCAGCGGATGCTTAATGCCATGGAACCCGACACTTATATCAGACCTCATAAACACGAACTGCCCGATAAGTCTGAAGCTTTCTTTTGCCTAAGGGGACGTATTTTGGTGGTAGAATTTGATGATAAAGGCAATATCAGCGATTATATCGTGCTCGATGCTGCTCAGGGTAATTTTGGCTGCGAAATTGCGCCACGAAGCTGGCACAGCATCATCAGTCTGGAAAGTGGCTCGGTGGCTTATGAAGTAAAGGACGGTCCTTACGATCCGGCTGTTGACAAACATTTTGCAACTTGGGCACCTCCCGAAGGCCATCCCAACGCCTTAGATTTCAACAAGGAGATACTTATAAAACTCAAAATTGAATAAAAAAAGAGGCAGCCTCACGAGGGTGCCTCTTTTTTTAAAGTTCTAACTTGTTACAGGAAAAGTAATTGGGCAAGAATATAAACGGGAAGAAGGATAATCAGCGAAAAACGAACAATATAACCGAAAAAGCTCGGCATCTTGATGTCGTTTTCTTCGGCTATGGCTTTCACCATAAAGTTGGGTCCGTTACCGATATAAGTCATGGCTCCAAAGAAAACAGCTCCCAGCGAGATGGCGGCTAGAATATCACCGCCAATACCGGCAACCAAATCAGTGGCACCTTCGGGAACCATCCCCAGTGCCAGATTGTGGAAAGCTAAGGCTGTAGGTGCGTTGTCGAGAAACGAACTAAGTGCTCCCGTTGAATAATAAAACTTGGCTAACGAATTGACACCCAGCGTGGCTGCATTATCACGCAACCATAACAGCGCCGGAACCATTGTGATGAAAATGGCTCCCCAGGGATGGTTCCACAACCAGATTGCCCAGGTCCGACTCCACGACAACCTTCGCC
>JBDHYV010000222.1:0-4720 GCA_039811545.1 Bacteroidales bacterium
TGATTTTTTGTCCAATATGGGTCGCTATCTCTATAACATACAGCAGAGCGACTCAGCCATCTGGTATTTCAAACAATCCATCGAGCTAAGCCGCAAAATTGACAATCCGTTGTTTTTAGCCATGAGCTACAATAATTTGGGAATAATGTATGAGGGCAAAGCGGAATACCAGAATGCTTCGGAGAATTATTTTCAGGCAGTGAAGATTTTTGAAGAGTTAGGAAACAACGAACAGTTGGCCGTAACCCTGAACAATCTGGGCGTGATTATGCAAAACCTGAAAGAGTACGACAAAGCACTCGAATACCTGAATCGCGCACTGTTGCTGAATCAGCAGCAAAACAACAAGGTGAACCAATCCATGAATTACGGAAATATTGGGATTGTTTTAGAAGCCCAAAGCAAATTTAATGAGGCAATAGAAGCCCACAAGAAGTCGCTTGACATCTCGATCGAAGAAAATATTGTGATGGATCGGGCCCGCAACTATCACAATATGGGCCGTGTTTATTTTGACCTCGGCAAGTTTACCAACGCCGAAGAAGCCTACCTCAAATCAAAAGAAATATGCAAGCAATATCAATTAGGTTATGGCCTGATGATGAACGACTTCTCGCTCGCCATGTTGTACAACAAACAGAACAAGCTTGATGAGGCAAGTCAACTCCTTGCATCAGCACTTCGGATGGCGAAAGATTTCAAAGACCTCAATCAGGAAGTGCAAAGCTATAAACTAATGGCTCAGGTGGCCGAAAAACAACAGAAGCATCTCGAGACCATTGACTATCTGAAACACTTTATTGCGTTGAACGATTCAATGACGGCTATCACAAACCGCAATTTCATCCTCGACATTCAGGAAAAATACGAAACCGACAAGAAAGCCCTCGAAAACCATCACCTGAAGCAGGAAAACGAAATCAAATCCAACACCATCCAGCTTCAAAAAACCATCACCCTCCTCGTGATGATTGCCTTGCTGACGGGCATTGTGCTTTTGATATTACTAATGCGAAGTCGCCTGAAAATCAAGCGCAGTGCCATTGCCCTCGAGCAGCTAAATCGGGCTAAAGAGGCACAAAACCAACAGCTCAACGAGCTCAACGCCACCAAAGACGTGCTTTTCTCCATCATCAGCCACGATCTGCGAAGTCCGTTCAACACCCTGCTCGGATTCCTCCAGCTCGTGATAGAAGGCTATGACGATATGAGTGCCGAGGAAAGGGTTGAAATCCTGAAACAACTTTATAGCCACAGCAACAACACCTTCACCCTGCTCGAAAACCTGCTTCAGTGGGCCATGAGCCAACGTGGTCAAATCAGTTTCAACCCCAACTCTCTCGATGTCCATCAACTTATCGAACAAGAACTTGCTTTTTTAAAGTCGAGGCTCGACACCAAAAAAATCGTTGCTACAAACCAGGTTCCAACAAAAAGTATGGTGCTTGGCGACAAAGAAATGCTGCTCACCATTTTGCGCAACCTCATGAATAATGCCATTAAATTTACCGATTCCGGAGGCACCATCACCGTCAGTAGCGAAGAAAGTCCCGAAGGGCTGAAAGTCAGCATTGCCGATAGTGGCATTGGCATTTCACCGGATATTCTGGCACAGATGCAAAAAAACGAAGGCGTTATTTCCACCCGTGGCACACAAAACGAGAAAGGCTCAGGTCTTGGATTGCTTATCATCCGCGATTTTCTGAAACGGCATGGAGGCAGCCTCACTATTGAGAGCCAGCCGGGCAAAGGAAGCTGTTTCAGTGTGTTTTTGCCCCGCGGCAGCCAATAAATTTCGGAAAGAAGGCCGGCCTTTGAAAAAAATCTTCAATGTCAAAAAGCTTTTTGTTTCCCGTTTTGGGCATTATCTTTGCCTTGATTAGATTTCAATGCCATGACACATTTCGATTACCTCAATAACGATACCATCTGCGCTCTATCTACGGCACCGGGCATGGCTGCCATTGCCGTATTTCGACTCTCGGGCTCTGAAGCCGTGGCCATCGCGCTCAACATTTTTTCTGCCCGCTCAAGGGAATTCCAGCAAGGCAGGATTGTAAGTCACAAAGCCTATCTGGGTTCTGTTTACGACAAGGGCGAATTGCTCGATGAGGTGTTGCTCACGGTTTTCAAAGGGCCACATTCTTATACCGGCGAAGATGTAGTAGAAATCAGTTGCCACGGCTCGGTGTATGTACAGCAACGGCTTTTTAGCCTGATCTTAGAAGCCGGTGCTCGTCCGGCCACCGCTGGTGAATTCACTATGAGAGCTTTTGCCCGACAAAGGCTCGACTTGTCGCAGGCAGAAGCCGTGGCCGACCTCATTGCAAGCAACTCGAAATCAACACACGACCTGGCCATCAAACAGATGCGCGGCGGTTTCTCGGAGAAAATTGCCGGACTGCGACAAAAATTGGTTGACTTTGCCTCCCTGATTGAATTGGAGTTAGACTTCGCTGAAGAAGATGTTGAATTTGCCGATCGCAATGAGTTTTTGCAACTCATCAGTGAGATAAAAGCCGAAATTTTTTCGCTCAGCCAGAGTTTTCAAACCGGAAATGTCCTGAAATCGGGCATCCCTGTAGCCATTATCGGCCGACCCAACGTGGGCAAATCCACCCTGCTCAATGCCCTGCTCAACGAAGAAAAAGCCATCGTGAGCGAAATTCCAGGCACTACCCGCGACGCAATCGAAGATACCATCGTCATCGGTGGATATAATTTTAGGTTTATTGATACGGCCGGATTGCGTCAGTCGGACGACCTGATTGAAAACATCGGTATCGAACGCACTTACGAAAAAATCAATCAGGCTTCTATTATCCTCTATGTATGCGACTTATCATCATGCAATAAAGAGCTTGCCGAAGAAATGCTCGACGAATTTAAAAGCTTGATGAAAGACGAAAGCAAAAAATTTATTCTTATCGGCAACAAAATTGACCAACTTGAAGAAACTCCATCACACTTTAGTGAGATGGTTGACCTCGAAACTATTTTCATATCTGCCAAACGTAAGGAAAACATCCAGCTTGTTTCCGACAGTTTGCTGCGCTCGGTACGCGAATCCACGGCACAGGCCGACACCATTGTGAGCAACGCCCGTCATCATCACGCCCTGATGAAAGCAGGTGAAGCAATGGAAGAAGTGGAAAACGGAATTCACCACAGCATCCCTACCGACTTGATCGCCAGCGACCTGAGAAAAGCTCTTCATCATTTAGGAACCATCACAGGGCAGGTTTATACAAACGAGTTGTTGGGTAACATCTTCAGTAAATTTTGTATCGGAAAGTAAATGGTTTTTCGTAGTTTTACCCCGCTTCAGATTTCATCGCGAAGAAAAATAATATGCTATGAAACTACCCACACCACAATATTACGTTTCTGTTCTGGTCGTTGGTTTGCTGTTTCTCGTTGATTTGGCCTGTACCAAACCCAAAAAAACGATTAATGAAGATTCTTTACGCGACTCGCTTACCAAAGAAATATCAGACTATTACAACCAGAAAAACAACGCGCCCAACGCAAAAAAAACCAGACTCTCCGAGCTCGAGCCGGCACTAATCAGATTGAACGACATCACACTGTTAGCCAAAGCCTGGATTCTAATGAGCGAAATCTACCTCGACCAATCGCAGCCCGACTCTTCGGCATTATACCTTGCAAAAATCAAATCTCATCTAACCGAAATTGACAACCAACAATTGGTTAATCAATATTGCAGCGTTAAAGGGCGATATTTGAGCGTAGTCCAGATGCCTGATTCAGCACTTTACTATTTTGAGCAAAGCCTTAGAATTGCTGAAAACACAGATAACAAGGGCATCCTTGCAAGCAGTTACAACAACATTGGCATTATTCATAATTCGAGATCAAGAATGCAGAGTGCGCACGATTATTATATCAAGGCCTTGCAGGTTTTCGATGAGTTGAATGATTCTGCCAGCAAAGCAGCCGTACTCAATAATATCGGCCATGTGGTAAGAAGACAGAATGAATACGAAAAAGCAGAAGATTATTTCTTGCAGGCCATCGAACTGAACACACTCCTGAACAACAAATACAACCTATCCATGAACTATGGCAATCTGGGTATCACCTACGAAGCCATGAAAAGGTACGACAAAGCCATCGAAGCACATCAAAAGTCATTGGAAATTGCCATCAACGAACACATCCTACTCGATCAAACACGTGCATTCCACAATATCGGGACAATCTATTACTTTCAGGGAAAGTACCGGGAATCTGAAGATTTTCTGAAACAGTCCTATGCTATGTGTCGCCAATACAAACTGTTATATGGTTTGATGCTCAACCACCTGTCGCTTGCCCAACTTTATGACAAACAAGAAAAATTACATCTTGCGATGCTCCATGCCGATTCATCCTTAAGCCTTGCAAAGGAAACACAAGACACCGAAATTGAGGTTGAGGCATACAAGCTGATGTGGCAGATCAAGGAAAAACAAGGAGACATTGATCAATCATTTGCCTATTTGAAGTTGTTCACAGAAAAAAATGACACCCTTATCAAGATTACCAACCGCGCTCATATTTTGGATATTCAGGAGAAATACCATACTGAGAAAAAAAGTATGGAAAACAGTCTTTTAAAACAGGAGAACCAGAGTAAGACCCAAACCATCCGGTATCAGCGTGTTGTTACCCTTGTCATTTCAATCATGCTGGCAGGCGGTCTTGCGTTTGTTGCAAT
>JBDHYV010000223.1:0-4697 GCA_039811545.1 Bacteroidales bacterium
GTTGAGGCGAGTAAGGTCGCATCTGTCCGTCCCACCAGCGTATCATCTGGCCTTTCATCTCGGGTCCCCACGAAACCGCTGAGCCATAATAGCCAAAAGTGGTGGCAGTATGCTCTCCCAGCGGTCCGAAGTCGGAATAGATGTCGGCAGGATACGTTGGCTCGCCGGCGGCATTGAGTTGAAAGGAGGGTTCGAGGAAGCTGAGCGGGCCGCCGGCACCGTAAACGTTTTGGGTTTCGCGGTAACGGTATGGCTGGGTGAATTTGTGCGTCAGGTTGTAGGTGATGCCGATGCCGCCCTGACGGCTGCCGCGGCGGGTGGTGATCATCACCACACCGTTGGCACCTCGCGAGCCGTAGAGTGCCGAAGCTGCTGGCCCTTTCAGGATGTCAACACTCTCGATATCGAAACTGTTGATGTTGTTGAGCGCCGAACCCCAGTCAACACCGCGGCCAATATCGGTAAGGCCGGGCTCATTTTCCATGGGGATGCCGTCAACCACAATCAGGGGTTGGTTATGGTTGCGGTCGTTGAGGTTGCGCACGCCCCGAATGACAAAACGGGTGGTGCCGCCGTCCACGCCGTTGGCATTGATGACCTGAACCCCGGCCGAACGCCCACTCAAGGCACTGGCTAAATTGTCGGCATTGGAAAGCTGTATCTCCTTGGCTTGTACCGACTCAACGGTGTAGCCTACCTCGCGCTTTTGTCGCTTGAGACCTAAAGCTGTAACCACGACCTCGTCCAACTGACGGTCGGTGGGCGAGAGGATCATGTCAATCTTTGCCGGACCACTGACAACGGCTTCCCGCGAAGCATAGCCGATATAACTGAAAACCAAAACATCGCCCCGATTAGCCGTCAATGAATAATGGCCGTCAATGTCGGTGGTTGTGCCCACCGGCTTGCCTTTGATTTTCACTGTAACACCGGGAATAGCCGACTGATCTTCCGATGAGGTAACACGGCCGCTGATGCCATATTGTTGGCCGAACACTGGAGCCTGCAAAAGCAGGAAAAAAAACAAAAATCCCGTAAACCGTCTCATATAATGCCCTGGTTTAATGTTTCACCATCTTTGGTTTTCGAAACATTACAAAGTTAAAACGAAACATTTGAGCCAATACAACTTATGTTGAATTTTTCTGTTTCGCACGGAAGCATTTTACCATCAATAGATCTATTGCCTCACAATAACTTAAAAGAAGGTGTTTTTTGCAGAACTTGTTGGGTTGCCAACGCCTAAAAATTGATGGTTTTGCTCCTCATTTATGAAAAAAATTAAATAGCTTTTAAACAGCGGGAAGCCGGCTGCACCTATTCTAAAAAGCTATCTCGCCCAATAAATCTTGTGGTGTGGTTCGTGGCTTGGATAATCTACCGTAATTTTGTCCGAAAATGAAGGAGGTGAAAGAAAAACTCGTACAATTTGTTTCTAACCCAAAGGCTATTGTTGCATTGTTTACGCTGCTGGCTCTGGCCGCCGGAATACAGTCGCTCCTTGGCACCAAAACATACGAGGATGGAGGGATAACCTATAACGGCTACAATAATTACACGATTTTCGTCAACTCGTTCCACCACCTTGTCAACAATCAGGATCTTTATATACTGTATCCGCAAGAGCATTGGGATTTGTTTAAATACACCCCTTCTTTTGCTGTGTTTTTTGGTTTTTTTGGCTTTTTCCCGGATTGGTTTGGCGTAAATCTTTGGAATCTGCTTAATTCACTTTTGCTTGTTGCCGCTGTGTATTTGCTGCCCGGTCTTGACAATCTGCGGAAAGGGCTTATCTTGCTCATTGTCCTTGTCGAAACGATGACGTCTATGCAAAACGGCCAATCCAATGCCCTTATTGCCGGCTTGATTTTGCTCTCCTTTGGCTTGCTCGAGCGCGACGAGCCTTTTTTGGCCACCTTGTTCATCATAGCCTCAGCTTTCATCAAACTTTTTGGCATCGTGGCCCTTGCCCTTCTTCTGCTTTATCCAAAAAAGACAAAATCTGCTCTTTATGTGCTGTTCTGGACAGTCGTTTTCGCACTTTTGCCTCTGATATTCGTGGATAATGAGCAGTATTTGAAAATGATTGCTAGTTATTTTCGTATGCTTTCGGAAGATTACGATGCTTCGATGGGTTATTCGGTTATGGGTTGGTTAAAGGCATGGTTTTCAATTGACATTGACAAAAATATGGTGGTGGCAAGTGGTGCGCTCGCCTTTATGTTGCCTTTCGCGAAAATAAAAAGTTACAAGGACCTGGATTTCAGGATGCTCATTTTGTCCTCTGCCCTCATCTGGATGGTCATCTTTAACCACAAAGCCGAATCGCCCACTTTTGTCATCGCTATGACGGGTCTTGCTATCTGGTTTGTCCAAAGCCCAAAAAACACTTTCAATATTCTGCTCTTTGCAGTTGCATTCGTCTTCGTTTCCTTGTCGCCAACCGACATCTTCCCTCGCCAGTTGCGCGAAGCTTTTGTGAAACCATACGTCATGAAAGCCTTTCCATGCATCCTGGTCTGGGGCTTCATTCTTTATACTCAACTGACTTACAAACCTGACGAAAAATCCGCAATAGTCTAAGTAAAACAAGCAGATTACATATTTATATTTATTGCAAATGTATTGAGTATAAACCAAGTAGCTATTAAGGCTGCTTTGATAAAAGTACAAATTCCGGACGATATTGACCCCCTATTTCGGGTGAATATTCCGGATGGGGTGGCCTACTTTAGTCCGGATTATTCTTTTACCTTAAAAACTTTCCACCCGATATATCCCAGAATTTATTGAAAAACGAACTGAGTTTTTCGAGTACCGATTCTCTTTTCTTTGTACGGTCGCCTGTTGGCGTAAATCTTGAAACAGGTGGCAGAACCTTGCTTAATGCTGTGCCTGTTGATTGTACATAACCATCCCGAAAAGCATTTGTTATAAACTTGTATGTTTCTTCTTTGTCCAAATTTTCATCGTTGATAATTTGGTCTAATTCTTCTACTTTTTTAGCATCAACAAACGAGTGCCAATCATCATCCACATTGGTTGAAGGGGTCAACGAATCAATAAATTGTTCGATAAGCTCTTTTTTATTGCGGAGTTCCACGCTGGAATCAATGGCTTTGTTGATACTGATAACAATTTCCTTGTCTTTTAAATGACTTTCGTGGTACTTCTTAATGAGCGCGAGGATATAATCAATGGTGATTTCGACCTGTTTAATCAGTTCCATTTCAAAGACTATATCATCGTTTACATTTTCGTTGTCGCCTTTGCTTTTGCCCCTGAAATCGTTGTAAAGGTTAATGTACATGCTGTGATAATCTTGTACATCTCTTTCGGAAAGTATTTCATTGCCTGAAAATTCATCGAATGTGGAAAGAATGTTTTTTACTTTCAGAATGGCACTGTAAAGCTTGATAAAGTCTTTTTGGTTTTGTTCACCTTTGGCTTCAACAGGCTCAGCCACCGGTGCTAATGGAAACTTTTCCTGTAATTCGCTCACTAAATCAGCATAGCCGGGCATGTCTTTATCGCCGTTTTTGTAGCCATTGTAATATTCATCGTAAGTTTTGAGTAAAACCACACCTCCGGCTTCTTTGTCGCCAAATAGGGCAATACTCTCGTTGGTGGCTTTTTCGAGGTTGCGGAAACAAATAATATTTCCAAAGGTTTTAACCGTGTTCAGAATGCGGTTTGTGCGTGAATAGGCTTGTAAAAGCCCATGCAAACGAAGGTTTTTATCTACCCAAAGGGTATTTAAAGTAGTAGCATCAAATCCGGTAAGAAACATGTTTACCACTATCAACAAGTCTATTTCACGGTCTTTTACCCTTTGCGATACATCTTTGTAGTAGTTTTGAAATTTATCGCTGGAAGTATCGTAATTGGTCTTAAATATTTTGTTGTAGTCCTGTATTGCCGATTCGAGAAAATCCCGTGAACTTTGGTCTAAAAGGCTTGTATCTTCAAGGTTTTCATCATCAATGATTCCGTTTTCAGGGTCTTCATTCACGCCAAAACTGTAAATGGTTGCTACTTTTAACTGTTTATCGCTTGGCAACCCCATCATTTGTTTTTGAAATTCGGTGTAATATTTCTTGGCTACCTCGATAGACGAAACGGCAAAAATGGAATTAAAGCCAGCCAATCGGCGGTCTTTTAATTGGTAGAAGCTATTGCGTTTTGTTTTCTGGTCGAAATGTTCACGGATATACTTTACAATATTGCTTATTCGCTCCGGTGCCGATAATGCCCGTTCGCGGTCAATGTCCCATACTTTTTCGTCCTGAATGTTTTCCTGTTCCTTCATGGTGCTGATATAGTCAATACGGAACGGAAGTACATTTTTATCGGTAATGGCATCAACAATGGTATAGGTGTGCAATTTTGCACCGAATGCCTGTTCGGTAGTGCGCAAATCGGCACGGCTGTTACTGCTTGAATTAACGGCAAAAATTGGCGTACCAGTAAAACCAAACAGGTGATATTTTTTGAATGTTTTGGTAATGGCTGTGTGCATATCGCCAAACTGTGAGCGGTGGCACTCGTCGAAAATTATAACGATATGTTGGTTGAAAAGGTTTCTCGCTGCGCTACCTATAACTTCAGCACTTTGCAAGTAGAGATTCCTCCCTGCGGTCGGAATGACAGGCGGCTCTATGAGAGAGGGGGGGAAGGAGTTGGCGGCTTTGCCGCCA
>JBDHYV010000224.1:0-4682 GCA_039811545.1 Bacteroidales bacterium
GGCCACCACAAGGCTGGCACTGGGAAGTCCAGAAGCTAAGATTGTAACAATGGAGGGCTGCGCTTCGCTGGCCAATGTGGCTTCAACGGTGATGGAAAAGTCTGGAGTTCAGAATGTTGAGATAGCAATCGGAAACTTCAACAATCTGTTAGGTACCGCGCTGGAGCAACACGCTGTGTATGATCTTGTTTTCTTCGATGGAAACCACCGCAAACTGCCTACCTTGAATTATTTCAATCATTGTCTTACCAAAATCAGCGATGAGAGCGTTTTCATTTTCGACGATATTCATTGGTCGCCCGAAATGGACGAAGCTTGGGAAGAGATTTGTACTCATCCCCAGGTAACACTCAGCCTCGATTTGTTCCAATTTGGCATTGTTTTTTTCAAAAAGGGAATACAGAAACAGCATTTTGTACTCAGGATGTGATACCTTTGTACATCACTTAACGAAATAAAGCCCATGCGCGAATCTGTCATCAGTCTGAAAGGAATATCACGACACTATAAAGTTGGTTCAGAGGTTGTTAAAGCTCTGCGGAATATTGATCTGGAAATTGGCCGTAACGAATATGTGGCGCTGATGGGGCCATCGGGCTCGGGCAAATCAACCTTGATGAATATCTTAGGCTGCCTCGACACACCTACTTCAGGAAGTTATATGCTCAACGGCAACGATGTGAGCCGGATGAACGACAACCAATTGGCCGAAATCCGCAACAAGGAAATTGGCTTTATCTTTCAGACATTCAACTTATTGCCTCGCTCAACCGCCCTCGAAAACGTCATGCTTCCATTGGTGTATGCCGGTGTGGGTAAAGCCGGACGTATCGAGATGGCCAGCAAAGTTATTGCCGATGTGCAATTGAGCGACCGCAGCGCACACAAGCCTAACGAGCTCTCGGGCGGACAGCGCCAACGCGTGGCCATCGCCAGAGCACTCGTCAACAATCCTTCTATATTGCTGGCCGATGAGCCAACCGGCAACCTCGATTCAAAAACCTCGGTCGAAATCATGGGTCTTTTGCAGCAAATTCACCAAAAGGGAAACACCATCATCGTTGTTACTCACGAAGAAGATATTGCCAAATATGCTCACCGCATTATCCGCCTCAAAGACGGTCTCATCGAATCAGACGAGGTAAACAACAATATCAGCACTGTTTTTTGAGATTAAATCTTTTCCCTTTTTAATTATTCATAGGCTTTCAAGAAGATTTGAATCTATCAGAAAATTTCGGCAACTGATTCACGGTTGGTTGTTCCGTAAGATTCTTTTTTCTCTATTTTAAGTATGAACACTCGGCCGGGAAAAATCACTAACAAACCACATCACACAAGCTAAAAAAATGAAAATATACACAAAAACAGGCGATAAAGGAACCACAGCACTCATCGGAGGGGCACGCGTTCGCAAAGATCATCCGCGTATTGAAGCTTATGGCACTGTGGATGAGCTGAATGCAGTGATTGGATTGCTTCGTGATCATTTAGAAGCCGATGATACCAACCGCCTTCTCTTGCTTCAGATTCAGGAAAAACTATTTCGTCTCGAGTCGCACCTTGCCGACGGACGTGATGGAGCCTTAGCCGACAGCTTGCCACCACTCAATGCCGATGATGCAAAACAGCTCGAAACCGAAATTGACCGCATGAATGGCTATCTGCCACCGTTGGCTCATTTTATTTTGCCCGGCGGCCATGTCTTGGTATCATTCTGTCATCTGGCACGAACCGTTTGCCGCCGTGCCGAAAGGGTCGTCACAAGCCTGGCCTCCGAAGCCACGGTAAATGACCTCGATCTGATCTATCTCAACCGTCTTTCCGACTACTTTTTTGTGCTCGGAAGGCATTACTCATACCAAACCGGATCGCATGAAATCCTTTGGAAACCATAGTGGACGCGAGTTTTAGCTAAATTGCCTTTTCACTTGACAAGCATTGAAAAAAACTTACTTTTGCAAAAAATTTACTAACACCTTGATTGCGATGTATTGGACATTAGAGTTAGCCTCAAAGCTTGAAGACGCACCCTGGCCGGCTACAAAGGAAGAGTTGCTGGAGTGGGCTCAACGCACCGGAGCCCCGCAGGAAGTAATTGAAAATCTGACAGAAATGGAGGATGAAGGCGAGATATACGAGCGTATTGAAGATATCTGGCCCGATTATCCTACCAAAGACGATTTCTTTTTTCATGAAGATGAATACTAAACAAAAATCGGCGAAAAGCCGGTTTTTTTATTAATGTCTTTTCATCAAAGAAACTGCATCAGACGGAAATATTTGACGATTTTAAAATTGAATTTTTTGAAATCAGGGCTCAATCCCAAATCATTACCCTACATCATTTTCAACCGGTAGTCCGAAAAAGCTAAAGTGAACTTTGCCATATTTTCTGATGTCGAAAAGGAGAGGATGCCCCATGAAATCCACATTCTTCGGATGTTCAATCACTAAAACTCCTTCCGGCTCGAGCAAAGTCCGTTCGAAAACAAGACGGACAATCTCGTGAAACCGTTCTGTTTCCATTTCATAAGGAGGATCGGCAAAGATAAATCCGTGAGGGGACGACAGCGTGCCGAGAAAACGGAAGACATCGGAACGAATTGCCCGAAGGTTGGGCATTTCTAATTTTTTTGCTGTCTCGGCGATAAACTGGCTACATTTTAGATTTTCGTCAATAGCTGTTACCGTTTGGCATCCGCGCGACACCAGCTCATAAGAGATACTTCCGGTTCCGGCAAACAAATCGAGTGCCTTAAGTCCTTCAAATTCAATCTCATTTTCGAGAATGTTAAAAAGGCTTTCCTTGGCAAGGTCGGTAGTAGGTCTTACCGGCAATCCGGGCGGAACATGGATAATACGTCGTTGGAGCCTTCCTCTTATAATTCGCATTGAAGGGCGTTGTAAAGAATATGATATTGATGAACTGGCAGTCCTTCCAACATATAGCTGTAATCGAAGGTGTTGTTGCGTTCGGCAAAACCCAGATTTCTGACATAGAGATAGAGCATGTCGTAGGATTTGTCGCCCTTGTCAATGTTGCCTGAGAGGGTTACCGAGATGTTTTCGGGGTTAAGCTGCAACTGGTCGAAGGCAAAGAGAATAAAATAGATAAAATCCTCAGGCGTAGAGTATTTGAAGTTGTTGATGTATAGAAGTCGGTCGTTTTTGAGTACGGCAAAATCGTAGTTTTTGTCGCGCACGTGCACAAAAGCCAGTGTCTCGTCGGTGAGGTTGCGTTTTGAGATGAGTAGGCTTTCCACAATAACCGATTGCAGATGGGCAATGCGTGCATTGGGCCAGATGTCCTTTATTTTTTCGACAAGCGAATTCGACAGGTAATAGATATTGCGTGCTTCGGCGGCCTTAAGCTCGTCAACCTGAATCCGGCTATTGTCCTGAAAGGCTTGATTGAAAGCAAGATAAACGCCTTTTTCTTTTTCGTCGTAGAGCGAATTGGGTATCAGTGTGTTGAAGGTGTGGTCAACGATGGCCAGCACGCTTTGAAAGGGATAGGTGATCCACTGGCGCAGGATGGCGATTTCGTCGAGGGCGGCTGCCATTCGCTCGGCTTTGTCGAATTGCTTGGTCTGAAAAGTCTCTAAACAGAGGTAACGGTTTTTTTCGAGTGCGAAAACAACAAACGAAAAACCATCCGGTGCGATCCGGATGGTAAGGTGATAATTTTGCGAATGGTCTTCTTTAAACGCTTTGTCGTAGCGGCTGATAACCGGTCGTGTAGAAGTAATCATGGCAATAGCGGCACACTATTCCCAGTTGCCATCTGTCGAAGGTTCGGTAAGAGAGCCTACTTTGAGCCCTGCAAATTTTTCAATAGCTTCTTCCGAAGCAATGAGGTTGAGAATGCGCTGATCTTCAAGGCCTTTAAGATAGGCAGCGAAAGGAGCTTTCACTTCGTAAACGCTGACCTTCACACCGCCACGCTCAACTTCTCCGGATGCTATCTCAAAAGGAACGTTGTCGGAAAATGGGATAATCCCTAAATTTGATAAATTGAAATTGTGGCGTTTGCCAAAAAGTGAGTCAGCCACTTTGACGTAACCCAAAGTGTCGTTAATGGTTTTGGTAAAAGTTGTGTCGTTGGGGTCGGGGATGACATTTACAACAGGGATTTCTCCAACCTTAACGTATGCCAGCAATGAGTCAAAACTGCCAGAATATTTTCCCTTGGCATTTTTGTAAAAAGCCTGAATGCTACGGATATCTTTCAGACGCTGAACGACTTCCACGTCGCGTTGTTTCTTCTCATTCAGAAACTGAATGGGCTCGTTAATGCTTTTGTAAATCAGGTAGCCTAAAAGTACAATGACTACTGCCAGACCAATTTTGATGATATTACTTTTCATGCTTCACATTTTTTGCACTTGCAAATGTACGTTAATTAAACAAATAAACACGAAATATTCTTTGCTTTTCATGGTTTTTAATTCTGACGGGCTGACGGGATGATTTGTGCCAATACCGGAATGAGCAACTGGCGCTTGATGGGCTTTGCAATATAGCCATCGCAGCCGGCGGTGAAACAGGCATCTTTTTCGTTGGCCATTGCATAAGCGGTTTGGGCAATGATGGGCAGATGGGGTTTGATTTTTTTGATAACTTTCGTGGCTTCGTACCCGTTCATACCCTTTAACTGTATGTCCATTAACACGATATCA
>JBDHYV010000225.1:0-4660 GCA_039811545.1 Bacteroidales bacterium
TGACTATGGATCATCCGAACACCCCACGAAACAATACATCAAAAAACCCCTCAACTTGGCTTTTTGTTGCCTTAGCCATCTTTGCCGTGATTATTATCGCGCTGTCCATCTGGCTGATCTCAACAAAATCGAGCTTGCAGATGCTTGAAATCGAAAAGGAAGAACAGCGCATCGCCCTCCAACACGAGGTGGACAGTCTTATTGACGAGCATAACCGAACCAAGGCAACCTATGGATTTCTGGCCGATTCATTGGCTAAAAAAGACAGTATTATCATGGCAAATGCCCATGAAATAAGGCTATTGCTTGATGAGCAGTGGGAGTATCAGAAGGTGAAGAAAAAATTGGCAAGATTGCAGACCATCTCGCAGAACTATATCAAACAGATGGACTCGCTGTACAATGTAAACAAAGAGCTTGTCGAAGAAAACGAACGCATCCGCGAGGAAATGGTTACGGAGAAAAAACGCGTTCGCGAACTCAACAAAACTAAGGATGAGTTGAGCGGAAAGATGGAACAGGCTGCTGTTTTTCGCACTTTTAATGTGGACATTAAAGGCGTCAGAAGCCGGGGAAGCCGCGGCGATCAAGAGGTGGAAAAAGCATCGAAAACGGAACGCATCAAAATCTGCTTCACCTTAGCCGAAAACAGCCTCATCCAGCCCGGCGCAAAAAATATCTATATCCGCATTGCTGCACCCGACTCTAAAATCCTGATCAAAGGCCGCGATGACGCCTATTCATTTATTTACAAAGGCGAACGGTTGCAATATTCCATCATGGAAGTGGTTGATTATCAAAATGCAGATAAAGAAATTTGTGTTTACTGGGATAAGCGCGACACACAGGAACTCACCCGCGGCCTGTATTATGTGGATATTTACGAGGGCGACCATCAGATTGGTGAGGCTAACCTCGTCCTGAAATAAACAAACTCGCAGCCGCAAAAAAAAAGAGGCGACCTTTTGGAATTTGAGGTCGCCTCTTTTTTTTAATTTTCTCATGTGGTTTCGTGTGCTGTGCGGCGGATAATTTCGTCCTGAAGATCATCGCCCAGATCATTGAAATAATCGGAATAGCCGGCAACACGCACAATCAGGTCGCGAAACAGCTCCGGCTGCTGCCGAGCCTGAATCAGGGTGTCGGCATTGACGACATTAAACTGGATGTGATGCCCGTTGAGGCGGAAATAAGTGCGGATTAGCGCAGTGATATGCGACATGGCTTCATCCGTTTTGAAATATTCCGGCGTGAATTTTTGATTCAACAGCGTTCCTCCTGTCAAAAGATGGTCAATGCGCGAAGCCGACTGCAACACAGCAACCGGTCCTTTGGTGTCGGCTCCCTGAACAGGGCTGATGCCCTCGCTCAACGGCCGCCCACATTCACGCCCATCGGGCATAGCGCCCGTTACGCTGCCGAAATAAACATGAGATGTGGTGGGCAACATATTGATGCGAAACACACCTCCCCTGAAACTGGGTAATCCGTCAACAGCATTGAAAAAGCTATTGAACACCCGAACGGCATGCTTGTCGGCCTGTTCATCGTTATTGCCCCATTTCGGACTTTCGTAAATAAACTTTTGTTGCCAATGTTCATGGCCTTCAAAATTGTCTTTCAGCAAACTGATGAGTGCCGTCATCGTCAACTGACGGTCGTTGAAAACCCATTTTTCAATCGAAGCAAAGTTGTCGGTGATGCTCCCCAATCCCACGCCCTGCACATAACTGGTATTGTAACGCGCACCTCCGGCATTATAGTCGCGGGCGTTGGCAATGCAGTCGTTGATGAGCAGCGACAGGAAAGGAGCGGGCATGTTTTCGGCAAAACACTGTTCAATCTGGTTGTTGCCGTTGATTTTGATACTGATAAAATGTTTCAACTGCGCCTCAAAAGCCTGATAAAATGCCTCAAAATTCTTAAACGATTCTGAATCACCTGTTTTGAGACCAATTTGTTTTTGGGTTCGGGGGTCGAAGCCGTTGTATAGGGTTATTTCCAATACTTTATTCAAATTGAAATAGCCCGACAGGGTATAGGCTTCGGTGCCGAATGCTCCCGTTTCAACGCAACCACTGGCACCACCGTTGCGTGCATCGGCAAGACTTTTACCTTGGCGCATCAGCTGTTTCACAATGCCATCTGTATTGAAAAACGAAGGTTGGCCGAATCCGGTGGCAGCAATTTTCAAGGCCCTTTTGATAAAGTTGTCCGGATTTTTTCGGCTGATCTGAACCATTGAACTGGGTTGCAGCAGGCGCATTTCCTCAATTACATCGAGCAGGATGAAGCTCATCTCGTTTACGGCATCTTCACCATCTTCGGTAAGCCCACCAAGATTGATCAATGCAAAATCGGTGTAAGTACTACTTTCCAATGCGGTGACACCCACTTTGGGAGGAGCCGGATGGTTGTTGAACTTGATCCAGAAAGCTTGCAGCAACTCAATGGCTCTTTCTTTGGTGAGGCTGCCTTCGGCAATTTCTTTCTGATAAAATGGCAGCAGATGCTGGTCTAATCGGCCGGGATTGAACGAATCCCAGGGGTTGAGCTCGGTGATGACACCAATATGGATAAACCAATAATGCTGGAGTGCTTCGTGAAAGGTTTCAGGCGCGTGGGCAGGAACCCGCTCACATACCCGAATCATATCGAGGAGCTCGTTTCGGCGTTCCTCCGACGATTCATAAACCAATGTTTCCCTAAGCTTGTCGGCATGACGTTTAGCAAATAGTATCAGAGCTTTCGCACTGATTTCCATGGCATCGAGCTGGTGAATCTTGTGAGTCTCCTCGGGCCGGATTTGCTTTCTGCTTTCGTTTATTTCTTCTATCAAGCATATCATCCCTTTGGCAAACACATCTTTTCCTGCAACGGTATGGCCGGGAGCGCGCTGTTCCTGAAACTCGGTGAAAATTCCAGCAGCATAGGCCGACTTCCATTCTTCTGGCAAAATATTGAAGATACGTTCGCGCTGACTTTTGCCTTTCCAAAATGGGATGATACGTTCAGCATACACTTTTTTGGTGTCTTCATCCACGCAATATGCTACTTTCTGGCGGGAGTCGAGCATATCGAGATCGGCAAGGCTATGTAGCGAAATCTCGGGATAGGTGGGCACTGCTTTGGGGCAATGACCGCGCTCACCTACAATCAATTCATTTTGACCAATATAAATGGTTTTGTGCTGCAAAATATACTCGAAAGCCCGTGCGCGCTGTATTGCCACCGGAAAAAGCCCAGTTTCGGGTTGTTCGTAGAAGTCGGTCAACAGAATAGCCCGCTCTGCCGAGATGCTGTTGATGGCCTGAAGGCTTTGCTCGCGAAGTTGATGAATACGAGGGGTTAACATATAGCTCTGTTTTTTGGATTATCCGCCGATGCCGACGGTCTGGGCCAAAGGCCCAAAAAATGTTTGAATTGTTTCACTTTTTGAACGGTCATAGGCAGGTTGGCCGTTAAAGGCAAACGGTAAGCCCAGCCGTTCGTATTTGCTTTTGCCAAGTTGATGAAAAGGAAGAAGATCAATGCGCTCAACAAATCCTAAAGTCTTAATAATCTGATACAAGCCTTCAATATTTCTCGCTGTGTCAGTGATATCGGGGATGAGTGGAATACGGATGAAAAAACGCTTTGACGAATTGCTGAGCCACCGAAGATTGTCGAGGATGAGCGCATTGCCTTGTCCGGTATGTTGTTTGTGTGCTTCAGTGTCGGCAATTTTCAGGTCGAACAAAATTAAATCGGCATGATGGGCAACTTGCCGGAATGTTTCGCTGACAGCATATCCTGAAGTATCGAGGGCGGTATGAATCCCGTTTTCAGAAGCTAATTGGAGAAGATTGACGGCAAAGGCGGGTTGCATCAGCGGCTCTCCGCCCGAAAGGGTGAGGCCTCCTCCAGACTCCTCAAAAAAAGGTTTGTCGGCCTCTATCTTCGACATAACATCAGCAGCTTCTATCTCATAACCAACCACTTCCGAAGCCTCAAAGCTTTTATTGCCCAGCTTTCTGATCTTTCTCACCGATTCGCTGCGGCAATGATAGCTCTCGGGATTGTGACACCAACTGCAGCGCAACGGACAGCCTTTGAAAAAAACCGTCGTTCGGATGCCCGGACCATCATGCACGGAAAAACTTCTGATATCGAAAATCAGCCCTTTCATTGAAAAAGAAAAAAGAAAGATAAAAAAGAAATAGAGAAATGTTGATAGCAGGAGAAAATCAGCAAATCCAGCAGGAAAAGAGGCCTTTTCCATTGAAATGGTACAGCGTGGAAACAAAATAATCCTGCATTGAAGGGCAATTTGTGCACAAAGATACGTTTTGATTTTGTTTTTTCAAAATGTGTAGTAGCATTTGAAATCCAGTGAAAAATCCATCCGACAGAATGATGTCAATCCATCAGAAGAAAAAGGAAAAAATTAACTCATCCAAAATAACGAAAACATGGTTAAGGCGCAATAAATAAATGAATTACATTTCATAATGAATTTGTTTGATCTATTCAGAAAGGATGTAAAACCCATTATTGGGCTGTTTTATACACGATGTTGGGCGTATGTTGTTTCTTCTTCAAATTGGCTAAGTTCCAATTATATCAGCAATATTTGTATATTTGCTGCATGAAAACAAAAGAAGATATCAAGCTTGAGTTC
>JBDHYV010000226.1:0-4654 GCA_039811545.1 Bacteroidales bacterium
GGCTTACGACAATCCTCGCCTCACCGCAAGCATATCATTTGTTTTTGCAATTTAAGGAAAATGCTGTTAATATTAGAGCTTAGCCCCATTTTTTAACCTTTTTTTTGGCACAGACCGGTCAACGTATATCAGGCACCGACAAGTGATGGGTGATGGGTAATGGGTGATGAATAAACTTCACTTCCACTATGCACCATTATAAGGCTGCCACGAATGCGCGAATGTAGTTGCTAAGATTGCACGAATGGAAAACACCTGCAGTTTTTTAGACATGAGTGGAGCTTGATTTCCACCAGATCAATTTGGAGGTTATGACTGAGGAAGCCTATAGCTTTTGGACTTCAGTTGGACAGCATTCCGGCCTTTCATCAGGGTTCTTGTCTTGTAAGCGATGCATCGCTGCAGGCAAAAACCACCAGACAAGGATTTTTACTTAGGACATACCTCCCTCCAGAACGAAAACTTTCGTGATCCGAAATGCTTCCAAAAGCTGCAAAAAAAAGCTTGAGAAGCCGGATTGGACAAATTCATGGTTGAATTGGAAGTTGCCATACATTAAGGAGACACATTCAAGACTCAACGGCTGACATAGCCGCAACGAACTGACTGATTGAATGTTATAAAACATTTATGTAAATCACAAGTTGTTGTTTGGAATTACATAATTTCGTATCTTTGTTCCATGATTACACGAAAGATTCAACCCACATTGTTGGCATTGGCGAGCTCCTACCCTGTTGTAACAATCACGGGCCCACGCCAGTCGGGCAAAACAACGCTTGCAAGGATGGCATTTCCAGGCTACACCTATTGTAATCTGGAGCATCCCGAAACGCGCATGCTTGCACAGCAAGACCCTCAAAGTTTTTTCGCTCAATATCCAACGCCACTCATCATTGACGAGATTCAACGTGTTCCTGAGCTGTTGTCCTGGATTCAGGTTGATGTGGACAACAAAAGGGCAAACAGCCTATACATATTAACAGGTAGTCAGCAATTTAACCTCAACGCCGTCATCACCCAATCACTGGCCGGGCGGACGGCAATTTTGACGCTGTTGCCCTTCTCGATTGCCGAACTTGAGCAGTATTCCCTCACCGATTTTACAAGGGATAAGTTCATCTGTACAGGCTTTATGCCCCGCATTTATGATCAGCATCAGCATGCAGGCATGGCCTACCGCAATTACCTGCAAACTTATGTGGAACGCGATGTGCGTCAGCTGCTTAACCTGAAAGACCTCGCTATATTCGAAAAATTTCTCCGCTTAGTGGCGGGTCGGGTCGGGCAACTGATCAACCTGAATGCGCTCTCCAATGATACCGGTGTTTCGGCAACTACCATCTCAAACTGGCTTTCCATACTTGAAGTATCTTATGTGATCTTCAGGCTACAACCCTTCTATCATAACTTCGGAAAAAGGGTGATCAAAACGCCTAAACTTTATTTCATTGAACCCGGACTCGCTTGCTACCTATTGGGCATTGAAAACGAATCGCAGTTGGCACGAGACCCATTATTGGGGGGACTTTTTGAAAATATGGTTGTGGTTGAAGCAGTTAAAGCCAGGTTTAATCAAGGGTTGGACAGTAATTTATACTTTTTCAGGGACAGCAATCACAATGAAGTGGATTTACTGTATAAAAAAGGAAACGAGCTTTTTCCGGTTGAGATCAAAGCCTCCATGACATGGAATGATCATTTTCAGAAAAACATCCTGAAGTTTAATGAAGTAGCTCGACAGAAAACCGAAGGCTGTGTTATTTATGGGGGAACGATGCAGTTTAAAACCAAAGAAAATATTTTGGTGAGCGGATTTGACAGGGTTTTGGACATCTTCTCCTGACTTCGACACTTCAAAAATGATCTGTTTGTAGCCATTTGACATTTGATATAAGCAATTAAGGTTCGCTGAAAGTTACCGCAATCAACGGCATCATCGCGGTTTTTCAACCCACATGATAAACTGTGCCTAAAGGTGGAATCACGAAAAATATCGGAAGTTATTTCATTCATATTTTGCCTTTCCATTAGCCCAGATCGTCCTACCGGGCAAGCGATGATTCATTTTTCAGGTGAGCTCTACGGTTAGTCTTCAATGCTAAAGGTATTTCAGTTTCAAGTGGATATATTTTTTGGGGTTCACTCACGTTTATGCCCTATGGACTCATCCTGAATTTCGTTATTTTTGCCGCTCAATTATTTTTATTGTGACTGACCTTTTCTCACAGCTTAACGAGGCTCAAGGCGAAGCCGTAAGGCAAACCGAAGGCCCTGTAATGATTATTGCCGGTGCTGGTTCCGGCAAAACGCGTGTACTCACTTACCGCATCGCTTACTTGTTGCAACAAGGAGCCGACGCCTTTGGTATTTTGGCTTTAACCTTCACCAACAAAGCTGCACGCGAGATGAAAGACCGCATCCTGACACTCATCGGCAACGAGGCACGCAACGTATGGATGGGCACTTTCCATAGTATTTTCGCGCGAATCCTACGCATCGAAGGGCATTTGTTGGGTTATCCTCAAAATTTCACAATCTACGACACCGACGACAGCAAGCGTCTTCTTAAGACCATCCTCGGTGAGTTGAATCTTGATGCCAAACTGTATAACCCATCAGCACTTCTCCACCGCATTTCGAGTGCCAAATCGAATCTTATTTCGCCCACCGAATACCTTGCCAATACCGAAGTGATGGCCGCCGACAGCAGCGCAGGCCGTCCTCACACGGGGGAGGTTTTCAGGCAATACAACCAACGTCTTAAACGTGCCGGAGCAATGGATTTTGACGACCTCCTCTTCAACACAAATCTGCTCTTCAGAGATTTTCCAGAAATACTTTATAAATATCAGCATCGTTTTCAGTACGTTCTTGTGGATGAATATCAGGACACAAACTTTGCCCAATACCTGATTGTGAAGCAATTGGCTTCACTTCGCGAAAATCTTTGCGTTGTTGGCGATGATGCCCAGAGCATTTACGCCTTTCGTGGTGCCAATATTCAGAACATTCTCAACTTCAAACACGATTATCCCGATCACCGTATTTTCCGTCTTGAGCAAAACTATCGCTCAACGCAGACCATTGTCAACGCTGCCAACAAGGTGATTTCCAACAATGTGGATCAGATTAAGAAAACCGTCTGGACTGAAAACGAGTCGGGTCCGCTCATTACACTGCTCAGGGCTACTTCCGACAGCGAAGAAGGCACATTAGTAGCCAATTCCATTTTTGGCTTTAAGATGGCCAATCAGCTCCCTGCCCGTCATTTTGCCGTGCTTTATCGCACCAATGCCCAGTCGCGTTCCATCGAGGAAGCCCTTCGCCGACAGGGTATTCCATATAAAATCTATGGTGGGCTTTCGTTTTACAGCCGCAAAGAGGTGAAAGACCTCCTGTGCTATTTTCGTTTAGTCATCAATCCAAACGATGAAGAAGCGTTGCTACGGGTGATCAACTATCCGGCTCGGGGCATCGGAGAAACAACTATTGAGAGGCTTCAAGTGCTGGCCAACGAAAGCCAGACCAGCATTATGGAACTCATCCGGCAGCCCGACAGCAGGTTGCGCGACATCCACCGCGGCAGCATCAGCAAGCTGAACGAGTTTGCAGTGATGATACAGAGTTTTTGTATGCAACACGACAAGATGAGTGCCTTTGAGTTAGCCCGCCACATCACCCGCTCGGTTCAGATTGTGGAAGCCCTACGGGAGGAAGACAAACTGGAGAGCGTAAACAGAATAGAAAATATCGAAGAGCTGCTCAACGCCATCATGGAATTTTCAGAGCGTGAGCCTGACCCTGACGAATTGGGTGAAGAAGGCATCCCACGCCGTTCACTCGGCCATTTCATGCAGGAAGTTGCCTTGCTGACCGATGCCGACAAGAAAGACACCGATGAGAATGCCGACTATGTGAGTCTGATGACGATTCATGCCGCCAAAGGACTTGAGTTTCAATACGTTTACATTGTTGGAATGGAGGAGAATCTTTTCCCTTCAATTCAGTCGTTAAACACCCGTGCGGATCTTGAGGAGGAACGCCGCTTGCTTTATGTTGCCATCACCCGTGCACAGTATAAAGTAACACTCAGTTATGCTGAGAGCCGATATCGGTGGGGCAGCCTGAGCCTGAGCGAGCCAAGTCGTTTTTTGGACGAGGTTGATCCAGTGTACATCGAAGCCACCCGAAAAGCCAGTAGCGGCAAGTCGCGCCCCATTGACATCTCCGAAGATACGCGGCGGCTGACCTCCATAGCCCAGACTGACAACCATCAGCAAGCCCCCTCCGAGCCTTTTGAGGCTGCTGATGCCGATGCGTTGATGAACGGCATGAGCGTTGAGCATCAGAAGTTTGGCGTTGGTAAGATTATCACACTCGAAGGTAGTGGTGCCAACCGCAAAGCCACAGTCTTTTTCCCCGGCATTGGACAGAAGCAACTTCTACTCAAATTTGCACGACTTAAAATTGTCAGAGAATAAGCTCGGCCAACAAAAAAGAAGCTGCTGTTGCGATACAATAAAAAACATTACTTTTGCAAACTCTGTCGTCAGGCAAGTACAAATCAAGCGCTTACACATGGAATACAACACCCAGAGACCCAATATGATCATTCCTGAATACGGGAGGAATATCCAAAATATGATCCAGT
>JBDHYV010000227.1:0-4652 GCA_039811545.1 Bacteroidales bacterium
TTAAATCAACCCTGATTTTTCCGCCAAGTGCTCAAGAATTGGCTAATTTCTATATGGATGTTGTAACGACATATTTGCCCAATTTTGTGGTCCAGCCCGGAACCCTTTCGGGAGGCGACAGTGATCATACCTCGTTCAACAACAACGGTTTCATGGGAATTTTTCCCTTTGAGGCCGTGCCCGACTACAGCCCTTATATTCATACTGCCAACGATGTTGTGGGAACAAGCTACAACAATGAGAATCAGGCTGCCATCTTTACAAAAGCTTCTTTGGCTTCGGTGGTTACTATGGCCAATAGGCTTAATCCACCGCGCGACTTTGTAGCCATCCCGGGCGACGGAGTGGTGGATCTGAGCTGGACTCCATTGCCCGATGCCGCATCTTTTAATGTCTATAAAAATGGTCAACTTTATCAAAATGTGTTAACAAACAGCTTCAGCGACACTGACGTGGTCAATGGCACTTCATATACCTATTATATTACTGCAATTTATTCCGGCTCAAATCTCGAGTCAGACCCTTCAAACAGTGTGACAGTAATTCCAATGCCACCGCTGAGCCTGCCTTTTGTCAATGATTTTGAAAGTGGAGCACCATACTGGGAGTTTTCAGAAGGTTGGGGATTGTCCACCACACAAGCCTATTCGCCAACACATTCCATCAGCGAGAGCCCCACAGGTCAATATCAAAACAGTGTAACAAGCTTTGCCTATCTAAGACCTTTTGCCCTGAACTTAGGCTACAGCTCGGCTGAGGTTTCATTCTGGACACGCTACGATATTGAAAATAATTACGATTATGCGTATTTTGAAATCTCGACCGATGGCAACACATGGGTCACTTTAGGGCAGTTTTCAGGAACCCAAAACAACTGGCAAAAGAAAACTTATAACCTGAACAATTATCTCGACAAGCCTTTTGTGAAATTTAGATTTCGATTCACCAGCGATTTCATGGTTACCAAAGACGGGATTTATATTGATGACTTTGCGATAAATACTACCGGAAATGTTTATACGCAGAATAATTTACTTCAGGCCGGATGGAACACCCTTTCGAGTTATGTGATTCCGACTAATCCCTCGCTGACGGCAGTTTTTGCGCCTTTAGGAAACAAGCTCGAAGCGGTTCAAACCCTCAACGGGGTATTCATTCCTGCCCAAAACCTCAACACCATCGGGAATTGGACTCCTTCCACGGGCTACAAAGTGAAACTAAACCAGCCTTCCAGTTTAGCTATTTCGGGGCAGAGCCTTGCAGGCAACACCGTGCAATTGCAAGCCGGATGGAATCTGTTGCCCGTTATGAGTGCCGTTGGAGCCAATGTTGAAGCCCTGTTTGCCGGCCAACTCAACCGATTGGTCATGCTTAAAGAGATGGGAACAAACCTGGTGTACTGGCCTGAATTTCAGGCAACCGGATTTACCACCCTTCTTCCGTCAAGGGCTTATTTAGTTAAATTGTCGGAGCCGGCAACCGTTGTTTTCTCGGCTGGTTCAAGTTTAGATTTCCTTACAAAAGAACGACCGATTACCCAAATCACAATCACGCCCAACACCCATATCGTTGGACTTAGTTCACAGGCGCTTACGGTAGCAAATCCTGGCAATTTAATTATGGCTTTCAATCAGCAGAATCTGCTATCCGGACAGTTTGAAGTTCAGCCCGGACTCAAAGGAATCATTGCCATAGCGGGTAATGATAGCCTGAACCCGGCCATCGAAGGTATGCTACAAGGTGAAGCCATCCGCTGGAAACTTTTCAATCCCACAACTGGATATTATACCGATCTTATCGCAACTTACGACAGCCAGATGCCTGAGCAGGGTTTCTACCACCACGAAGGAATCAGCTTGGTAACTGCCTTTACCGCCGATGCTGTTGGCCTTCAAGAACACGAATGGACGATTTCGATTTACCCGAATCCGGTAAGCGATATTTTACATATTGTGTCGGCATCGGGCGAAATTGACCGCGTAAAAATCACCGACATCCGCGGCATCGTGCTGAAAACATTCCGCCTGAGCGAAACAAAAGATTGCAATGTTTCCGACTTAGCTTCAGGAACCTACATCATACAACTTGAAGGCCTCAGCGCAACGACCAACAGATTGTTTATTAAAAAATAACCCCAAAAAATATTGAATATAACAGATATAGAGGTTGTTACAAATTTAGATTGAGTACAAACAAGGCTTAATGCTGAAAAAGCATGAGCAAGGAGAAAAAAAAGCCGTACTTTTGGCAATCTTTTATTTAGGTTCAACCAAAAGTATTGTCTGGAGAGATGGCCGAGTGGTTGAAGGCGCACGCCTGGAAAGTGTGTATACCTCAAAAGGGTATCGTGGGTTCGAATCCCACTCTCTCCGCTAAAACTTATCAGAATGACTGGATTTATCCAAAAACTATTTACATTTGCTTCTTCATTTTAAATTAATAAACATTCAAACGGAATTAATGTAGTAATCAACACTCTTAACTATGAAAAAATTAATTGCCCTTTTGTTTTTTGTCGGTATTATGGCTTTTGGTGCCGGTTATGTGGCTTATGCACAGGAATCAACACCTGCTCAAACCGAAACTGTTGACACAGCTGCTCCAAAGACCTTCCATGAAAGCATGAAAGAAAGGTTTATCGAAGGGGGTCCGGTGTGGATGGCACCCATTCTTTTAACCATGATTTTTGGCCTCGCCATCGCCATGGAGCGTATTATTTACCTCACTCTTAGCGGAACCAACACAGTAAAGCTGCTCAACGGTGTAGAAAAAGCACTGAGCAAAGGTGGTGTTGAAGAAGCTAAAAACCTTTGCCGCGACACCCGCGGGCCCGTTGCCAGCATTTTCTATCAGGGTCTGCTCAGATACGACTCCGGCATCGAAGAAGTTGAAAAAGCCGTTGTTTCTTATGGCTCTGTCATCACCGGCCGGATGGAATCAGGGATTAGCTGGATTTCGCTCTTCATCGCTTTGGCTCCTATGCTCGGGTTCTTGGGAACAGTAGTAGGGATGATTCAGGCTTTTGACGACATTGCAGCAGCCGGCGACATCTCTCCCCAAATTGTGGCTAACGGTATCAAAATCGCCCTTTTGACCACCGTGTTCGGTCTGATCGTAGCTATCATCCTCCAGATTCTGTACAACTACATTATCTCAAAAGTTGACTCCTTGATCAACAGCATGGAAGACAGCACCATCACCTTTATGGACATTATGTACAAATACACTAAAAAATAAGCACCATGCAGCAAGGTTTTGAAAAATTCATTCGTTGGGGCTTCTATGCCATCATGCTCATTGGAGCGTTGCTTGGGATATTTTTCTTCATGAGCGACTCCTTTGAACTTATGATCCAGTACAGCTACGTGCTTTTCATCCTTACTGCTCTCTTTGCCTTGGTTTCGCCGGTTTTCACCTTTATCCAACATCCGAAAAACCTGAAAAACCTGGCTCTAACCCTTGGCATTGTGGTAGTTATTGCGTTGATAGCATATTTATTCTCCGGCAACTCCTATTCGGAAATGCAATTGGAGACCTACAAGATTTCAGCCTCAGAATCCACATTTATCAGTTTTGGCATTATCTTCACCTTTATCGTCAGCATTCTGGTATTGATTACCGTAGTGTTCTCGAGCGTTTACAAACTGTTTAAATAAGAAGTTATGAGAAGATCAGCTCCTGAAATCAATGCAGGGTCAATGGCTGACATCGCCTTTTTGCTTTTGATTTTCTTCCTCGTAACAACAACGATGGATGTTGACTCGGGTATCACCCGGCGTCTGCCACCACCGGTTGACACTCCGGAATCAGTGAAAATCAAAGAAAGAAACGTGATGAATGTTCTTATTAACTCCAAGAACATGTTGTTGGTCAACGGCTTACCGGGCGATATTAAAACCCTTAAAGACGTTGCCAAAGACTTTATGCTCCCCCATTACCCTGATAACCCAAGCTATCCCGAAATCGAAGAAGCACATCACCCTCTTATAGGAAATTATTACACCTCTAAAGGCGTAATCTCGCTTAAAAATGACAGGGGTACTTCCTACGACATCTATATTCAGGTGCAGAACGAGTTGGCAAGAGCTTTCAACGAAATCAAAGAAGAGTTGGCAATGGATCGCTTTGGAACCAAGCTCACTCATCTGACGAAAGAAAAACTGGAAGCCATCAACGATGCTGTGCCTGTACGTGTTTCTGAAGCAGAACCTGAAAATATTGGAGGAGGAAACTAAGCCATGAGTAAATTCAAATCCAGTAAAACCAAAGGTACACCTGCAATCAGCACTTCCTCGCTGCCCGACATTATCTTCATGCTCCTCTTCTTTTTCATGGTAACAACCCAGATGAGAGAAACTTCGTTGAGGGTGAAGATGAAACTGCCCATTGCAACGGAAATTCAGAAGCTCGAAAAGAAATCTTTGGTCAGCTACATCTATATCGGCCCACCAATTAATCAGGCTCTTTACGGTACAGAATCGCGCATCCAGCTCAACGACCAATATGCACGTCTTTCGGATGTGCCGGAGTTTGTTGCCACCGAAAGAGAAGCCCGAAACGAGGCAGACCGTAAAATGATGACGACTGCCCTGAAAATCCACAAGGATACCAAGATGGGTGTTGTGACGGATGTGAAACAAGAGCTCCGCAAA
>JBDHYV010000228.1:0-4646 GCA_039811545.1 Bacteroidales bacterium
ACGGTGCGTATCTCCTTGTTTTGCAGATAATCCCGGAGTTGCATCATTTCGCGAAACAAAGCATCCACAAACTCAGGCATTTGCCTGAGCGTTGCCACCGAAAAGAAGTTACAATAGTGGCATTTTTGCCTGAAAAAAGGAATATGAAGATAAATTCCTGACATAAAATTCGTGTTGACTGAACAATTTCGGGATGATGTTGTTTACATCCACAGTAAGCAGTCTGACTTCCCGTTTCGCTAAGCCAGACTGGTTTTTTTTACTACTGAAAGAACAAAAGTAACGTAATCATTTAAAATCAGTTTAAAAAATGAGAAAACTCGCCATTGCATTCACAGCACTCGTTTTTCTGGCTGCCTGCAATCAAGCACCAAAAACCGCTCAGGATGCCAAAGATGTTAAAACAGCCGCCGAATCGGCTATTACCTACAAGCTGGATACCGAAGCCAGCACAGTGAAATGGGAAGGTGCCAAAATTACCCAAACTGTTCATCACGGAACTGTCAACCTCAGCGAGGGCAGCCTTGCAGTAAACAACGGGAAACTCGAAGCCGGCAACTTCACCATTGACATGAATAGCATTCACAACCTCGACATCGAAGATGCGGGTTACAAAGCCAAGCTCGAAGGCCACCTGAAAAGTGCCGATTTCTTTAATACAGAAGTTTTCCCAACGGCTAAGTTTGAAATCACTGAGGTTGAAGCCAAAGAAGATGGCACATTTGCCATAAGCGGAAACCTGACCATCAAAGACATTACCAAAGGCATCCATTTCCCGGCTGTGGTAAAAGTGAGCGAAACGGGTGTTGAAGCCTCGGCCAGCTTCCAAATCAACCGCGTCGAATGGGATGTGGTGTGGGGCGGTTCAAAAACCGAACAAAGCATTAAGGATATGCTGCAAAACAACCTGATTAAGGACGAAATCACCTTTGAAGTGAATATTAAAACCGCAGAATAATCTCAGTTTAATTCAAAAACAAAAAACCTGATAATTTATTGATTATCAGGTTTTTTGTTTTTTATACTTCCGAAAGGAAAGTGTCGAGATTGTCGAATTTGTGGTGATAATCCTCCACCGACCGGCGGATGATCTCGTGGGCCTCGTCAATGCCATAGACATGGGTAATTTCCACCTGACTTTCTTTACCTGGAATGTCTTTATAGGTCAGAAAGTAGTGTTTCAGCCGGTTGACCACCTGTTCCGGCACATCGGCAATGTCTTTGTAGGTTCCATAAACCGCATCATTATGAAGAACGGCCACAATTTTATCGTCAGCTTCCTTGCCGTCAATCATCCTGAAACCACCAATTGGCCTAACCCTGACCAGGATATCACCGTGAGTGATGTCTTTTTCGGTCAACACACAGATATCCAATGGGTCGCGGTCGCCCAGAATATCTGTACGCCCCGTTTTTTGGTTACAAAACTCGGCCACTCGCGCTGCACAGAATGTTTGAGGGATGAAGCCATAAAGTGCCGGAACCACATTGGAATATTTCTGTGGCCGGTCGAGCTTGAGGTAACCCGATACCTTATCTACTTCGTATTTCACTGTGTCGGTAGGAACCATTTCGATGAAACAGATGACGACCTCAGGGGCTTCGGAGCCAATCTCCACTCCATGCCAAGGGTGCGATTTATAACGTAAACCCATCAGCCTGCCGATGGGATCCATGATTTTAGACATAGTCTTGAAACGTTTTGTTAAATTTTTTTTGACAAAAGTGTTTGGCAAAAATACAGCTTTTGGGCGGGCTGTTCGCTGCGCGACAAAATAAATCCATTAAATGGCGTTCACCTCATCAGCTTATGGATTATGCTGATGAAAAAACTTCAACTTGAAGCCCTACCCCTCTTACAAAAAGCCTATCTACCGATATTGATATGGGCCGGCATTGACAAATGGCCTTGCACCATTTTCCATTTGTTGTCCTGATTTTTCTGCAAAACTCCACTGAATCGAATACCCTCAAAATGGCGTGCAACATCCTCATACATAAAGTTATAAGTCATTTTTTGGGTAAACCATGCCGTGTTCGCATCCGAGTTGAGCCGGATTCGCTGATCCTGCACCGAGATGAGAACATCGCTGATCAGGCTGAACTGCTTTTGATAGGCCTGCTGAATCTTATCCCAACCAACCAAAAACTCGTGCGAATCGGTGCCCAGCATGATGGTGCTGTCGCCCGGCTCCCAGATGTTCTCGATGGCCAAATAATCCTTATTTTCGATGGCTATCATGTACTTTTCCAGCACATTCTCCACCGCTTCGGCCTCCTGTATCAGACTTTTTTGTTTCGGACAACGGCTACAACCCATTGTCAACATCAGGCCGGAAAAAACGATTGCAAACAGTTTTGTTTTCATGGCATTGATTTTTTCATTAAAAACTTCCGCTACCGAAAGTGCCTTCGAAGATACAATATATTAGGTAATTTTTTTACGCTTAAACTATTTATTTTTATGTAATTCGGTATTTAACCCCCAAAAAGCGGCCAAAAAAGGCAAACAACCAGTGAATCAGTGAAATTTTTAATAAAATACTTTCCTATCTGGGGATTCTTTCGTAAAATTGCAGCCAATTTCAACAAAACACCCGATACTTTCAGAACAGGCCATCATGAGATTTTTACGGACAACAGCATTTTTCACATTTTTCATTGTTCTTTTTTCTGTCTTTTTTGCGATGCCGGCTTTTGCCTCCGAGGACGGACACGATGCCCAGACAGCGCATGAGGCCGAAGAATTCAATCCCGGCGAGATGATTATCAGTCATATCGTGGATTCCTACGACTGGCATATTCTGAGCATCGGTCATACACACATCTCGGTGCCCTTGCCAATCATTCTCTACGATGAAGGACAATGGTATTTTTTCCTGTCGAGCCGTTTCGAACATGGCCATGTCGCTTACAAAGGCTATGAATTAGCCAAAGAGGGTGCCATCAAAGGAAAAATTATCCGTTATGCAGCCGACGGAAGCATTGTCAGGCCATGGGATTTTTCCATCACAAAGAATGTTTTTGGGGTGTTTGTTTCGTCTGTTTTGCTAATTGTCATCATGTCGTATGTGGCCAAGGCCTACAAAAAAACCAATAAACACGCGCCAAAAGGCTTTCAGTCGGCAATTGAACCCATTATTTTGTTCGTGCGCGACGAAGTGGCCATTGCTACGCTGGGGAAAGACAAATACATGCGTTTTGCACCTTATTTGCTCACCATCTTTTTCTTCATCTTTTTCAACAATCTTCTGGGGCTCATCCCGATTTTCCCTTTAGGGGCCAACATCACCGGTAATATTGCCGTTACCGGAGTTTTAGCCCTGTTCACCTTTGGTATGATTACCTTTTCGGGCAATAAAAATTATTGGGCTCACATTTTCAACACTCCCGGGGTACCCTGGTGGCTCAAAATTCCACTTCCCCTGATGCCCATTATCGAATTGCTGGGGATGTTTACCAAGCCTTTTGTGCTGATGATCCGTTTGTTTGCCAACATTACTGCCGGCCACATCATCATTTTAGGTTTCATCTCGATGATTTTTGTGTTTGGCAAAACCAGCGCCTCTGCTGGTTTCACAATGTCGGCATTGTCGGTACTGATGTCGGTTTTTATGAACTTCCTCGAGCTTTTGGTTGCTTTCATTCAGGCCTATGTCTTCACCTTGTTGTCGTCTATCTTCATCAGCATGGCTGTTGAAGAACATCATCATGAAGAAAGTCACGAAGGCACGCACTAAAATTGACATTTTCACAAATACGGATAAACCAAGTAAAATTCATATTATCAACCCAAATACCTTAAAATCATGGAATTATTAGCCATCTTATTGCAAGCTGCAACAGACCTGTCACCAATCGCAAAAATGGCAGCCGGTTTAGGCGCCAGCATTTCGGTAATCGGGGCCAGTATGGGCATCAGCCAGATCGGTCGCACTGCTCTGGAGTCCATTGCCCGCCAACCTGAAGCAGCAGGCGATATTCGTTCAAGCATGATTGTATCGGCTGCCCTTATCGAAGGGGTTGCCTTCTTTGCAATCGTTGTTTGTTTGCTGATTGTGTTCGTATAACACCATCGGACAGGCCTGTGTTGTAAGGCAATGACTTACAGCACAGGTTTCTTTTTGATTTCACTACAAAACCTCAAAATACAGGAATTGCTTTATGGAATTGATTAACCCAGGCTTAGGATTGTTTTTTTGGATGGTGCTGGTTTTTGGCATTGTCTTTTTCATTCTGAAGAAGTTTGTTTGGCCGCCCATTCTGCAGTCGCTCAAAGACCGAGAGCAGCACATCGAAGAGTCGCTACAACTGGCCGATGCCACACGCGAAGAGATGAAGAAGCTGAAACTCGACAATGAAGTGTTGCTCAAAGAAGCTAAAGAAGAGCGTGAAGCCATGATGAACGAAGCCCGTAAGGTTCGTGAAAAGTTGCTCGAGGATGCTCGTGTGAAAGCCACAGCCGAAGCCGAACGTATCGTTGAAAGTGCTCGCCAGCAGATCGAAAACAAACGCAAGGCCGCCATCACCGACATCAAAAATCAGATTGCAGAAATCTCGATCGAAGTAGCCGAAAAAATCCTGCGCGAAATCGATCTTACCCTCTGGCGTACGCGGCAGGTTGGCGAGGTCGAGGGTCGAGACGC
>JBDHYV010000229.1:0-4643 GCA_039811545.1 Bacteroidales bacterium
CAAATTACAACAAACTCTTTAAGCTGTTTGAATCAGGTCAAAGATACAAGTTTGAAAGCAATTCACAACTTTTCCGTAGTAATTCCGCTTGAAATCAATGCTGTTTGAATCAGGTCAAAGATACAAGTTTGAAAGCAATTCACAACTGGTTGGAGATTCAAATGCAATTTCATTGCGCTGTTTGAATCAGGTCAAAGATACAAGTTTGAAAGCAATTCACAACAGTTTTGCAGTACAGCTTCTGGCCGGGGCTGCTGTTTGAATCAGGTCAAAGATACAAGTTTGAAAGCAATTCACAACGGAGCTTCAATGGCTACATCAGGGCCATAAGCTGTTTGAATCAGGTCAAAGATACAAGTTTGAAAGCAATTCACAACAAAATGGTTGAGCGACTGGCATCTTTCTGAGCTGTTTGAATCAGGTCAAAGATACAAGTTTGAAAGCAATTCACAACAAAGTGTAATAGCCATATTTTTTGATTATCGTTGTTTGAATCAGGTCAATAAAGATACAAGTTGATAGGATTAGGGAAGAAAGCCCTCCGCCTCATTCATGTCATCTTCATCGGATGAATGAGGGGGTCTTGAGATGTTTTTAAAAAAACAAATAAAATCCGCCATCCTGCTTCACCACCGTAGGCTCTATCTGAAAGGCCTGTCGGATGTTTTCTTTACTCAAAACCACCCCTCTTGTGTCCGATGCCAACTCACGGCCCTGATGCAATAATAAAATATGACCGGCAAAACGGGCTGCAAGATTCAAATATCCTTTCAATCCGTTGTTTTATGGTTTGATGTCAACCACCATTCCATCGAGGGCGAGTTCGGTTTGCGAGAAAACTACTCTGGCTTCGTCCAACATCTGGTCGAGCTCCGAATATCGTGAGGAGAAATGGCCGATGAGCAGCCGTCCGGCACCTGAAAGCATTGCCATTTGGGCAGCCTGAACACTGGTCGAATGGAAAGTGGCCTCGGCAACCGAGCGCAGATGATCCATAAAAGTGGCCTCGTGGTAGAGCACCGACACATCTTTGAAATAACCGGCCATTTCGGGACTAAAGGCAGTGTCGGTACAAAACGCATAACTTCGTGCATAGCTTCCTGCAACGGGCTTTTCTTCAAATAGGAAACCCCAGGCTGCTATCCGGTGGCGCACCGGAAACGAATAACAACGCATCTGTTCATCATCGAAAAGCAAGTGTTTCCCATTGGGCAATAAAGGCTTGAATATTAATGGAAACTTCAATGTGGTGTCGGATGCTTTCAACTGCATTTGTAAAATATCATATAAAGCTGCCGGACCGTAGATGGTGATGGGCTGGGTTTTTCCGTATAAGTGAAGGGTATTGATCAGACCAATCAAGCCAAAATAATGGTCGCCATGCAGGTGGCTGATTAGAAAACGATTGATACGGCTTAGGCTTATCTTGTTCTTTTTCAACTGCATCTGGGTTCCTTCGGCGCAATCAATCATGGAATAATGGCCATTGTAGTGCAACACTTGACTGGTGGCAGCCCGATGTGTGGAAGGTACGGCCGAGCCTGATCCGATGATATGTACCTGAAATGGTTTCATGCCTCAAAAATAGAATTTTTGCTGTGGATGTGCCCGGCGAAAACAAAAAAAACCTGAAAGCAAGGCCTCCAGGTTTTTGTTTCTGTTTGTCTTTCCAACAGTTATTTCTTTTTGTTATAGGCGTCTAAATCAAAAGTGAGGGCAAAACGAAGGGTGTTTTGCAGTGGGTTATTGCGCGTATCCACCGGAATGAGATACGAAAAATCGAGTCCGAATACATTGTAACGGAGACCGGCACCCAAGGTAAAAAACTTACGGTTGCCTTTGGTCTTGTCTTCGTAAAAAGCTCCCCCGCGAATGGCAAACACTTTGTTGTACCAGTATTCGGCCCCAAACGAAAGACTGAGTTCGCGCATCTCTTCCGAGAAACCACCCGGAGCATCATAAAACGACTGCAACATACCGGCCACAACCGATATATCATCGCTCATGCCATAAGCAATCACATAATCGCCCGTTGCAGGATCAACAACCGGATTTCCCGTAACGGTGTCTTTCAGATAAAGTGGAGGCGTGGGAACCAACAGTTTGTTGACGTCAACCGTGAAAGCAATCTCGTTATAGTCGTCGAGCGCAATGGTGAGTGTAGGTCCAAAACGTAGATTGGTGGGAATAAAATCTTTTGCAATGGATGTGTTCCGGTAACTGATTTTAGTGCCAATATTGCTCACATTGATCCCCCATGCAAAACGTGTGTCCACATCGCGGAACCAAACGACTTCTTTTTCCCAATAAACGGCAATGTCGGCTGCAGCAGAAATTCCTGCCGAAGTGTTTCCTCCGCCAACAACTTGTCCGCTGGTCAGGTTGGAATAGATAAACCTTCCGGCCACAGCGCCCGACAGGTGTGGGGTGAGTTTGCGTGAATAAGTGCCGTCCAAAGCCCATTCGCTCGGGCGGAATGTACCTCTATCGCCCCCCTCCTCGTCCGTAAACTGTATGTCGCCCAAAGTGAAAAATCGCAGGGTAGATGCAAAGGCCGAGTTTTCGTTAATGCGCTTGGCAAAGGCTAAATATGCCAAGTTCATGTCAGGAACAAGATTGCGAAGCCAGGGCGTATAGGAAAGACCGACACTCATATCGCTTTTCAGATAGGTGTATTTTGCAGGATTCCAGTGCATGGAATACACATCGGGGCTGGTTGAAACACCGGCATCGCCCATCGAGCCGGCACGGGTGTCGGGGGCTATCATCATAAACGGTACGGCAGTGGTAATGACATTGAGTGTGTTGCGTCCAGAAAGTTCCTGATAAGTTTGCGAAAATAGAACGCCAGGCAAGATGGCAAAAAGGAGAAGGTAAACAATGCGATGTTTCATAAATAAAGAGGTGAACTTGTATTTCAATATGGTTGCTAAACGACTCATTTCGGTTTTTATTATTTATTATGATTTTTTTATTCTTTCGAGGGCAACATCATCAGTTTCTGGCTTGCAGTGAAAGCACCTCCATCCTCATCGGTGATAGTTGCGCGGTAGAGGTAGAGCCCGCCCGGCAGCCGCCTGCCACTGCTGTTTCGGCCATCCCATCTCAGGCGCAGCGTATGCGATTCGTCGGCCATCGTTGCGGTTTCAACCCGTGCAACGACCATCCCCGACATATTGACAATGTCAACGCAGATTTTTAGCTTTTGTCCAACTTTGTTGTGTTGAAAAATAAAATTGGTGTAGCCGTTCACCGGATTGGGTACATTGTGAACCTGATTCACTTTCAACGAAGCATGGGGGTCAATCACAAAGCTGAGTTGCCTTTCCGACGAGTTGTTGTGCAAATCCCAGGCTTTTACCGTCAGCTTGTAATGTCCGTTGGGCAGTTGTCCAATCGGAAAAATTATGCTCCCTCTGTCGTAGGTATCTAAGGCCGGACGGAAATAATCGTCCAAGTAGAAAAGTTCCAAAACCGGGCCTTCAAGTCGCAAGGTGATATTACGTCCGATGCTATTTCCCAGAAAATGAATTCCTTGCGGGTCGTGCAGCTCGAGGTAAACCACTGGTTCACTCGTGCTGTAGCCTCCATTTACAAAGCCGGGCTCATTGAGGTAGATTTCGATTTCGGGGCCCTGACTGTCCTGAACCGCTTGGCTATCGAAGCCGCCAAGCACCAAATTATTGTAATATCCGCCGGCATCACGTTGATTAAGCGTGTCGCTGGCATAAAAACTCAATTTGGGCTGGCCCAACTGGTAGGCAATATCTTTCGGAATTGGAATCTCAAACGCAAAATGCCCGTCCTTCACCGTAACTTTTCCCTTGAAAATTAACTGGTCGTAAAACGAAAAGTTGGCAACATCGCTCTTTGGGTCGTTGCCAAGGGTTTTGAAACGGGTCTTTTTGTCGAACATCCTAACGTAGAGATAGCCGTTGAAGTCGTTCACCACAACTCCATCAGCGTCGGTGATATTGCCTTCTGCTTTCACTTTCGACATGGCCCCGATGGTGTCGGGCTGCGCATAGGCACTCTGGTTGTTGAAGTGATCGAGCCTAACACTGAGATGCGGATAAGCCGGTCTGAGTGCCGGATCGCCGAGCAACACAAAATTATAAATGTTGATTCCGGAAGGATTTTTGCTAAGCCGGATGATATCGCCCAAACGACGAATGCGGGTTTTGCCCGGTTCGAAAAGGTTGTCGTAAACTTTCATGTTGAGGGCGAAATTGGAATGGGCAAATGCCAGCCTGGTGGTGGTCATCAGGGCAATGGCGCCTCCTTTGGAATTGAGCAGCAAGCGTTCACCGGCCGAAACAAAGCCCGGATTGTCAAAACGGCTGAACTCGCAAGTGGCCGTTATGAAAAATGACAGCTTGTCGTAATTGCTCAAATTTTCTATCGCATTAATGGGAAACACCTTCTCGTCTGTAAGCCCGTTGATGCCGCCATGACCGGTGTAGTTGATAATCAGGCTGCCTTCGTCAATTTTCTCGAGCAGGGTTTTGTGGGCTTCCGGGAAAAGATAGCCGCCAGGAACAGTGGTGCGGATGAAACTGTCAGTATAAATCTTGCTGATGTTCAGGCTTTGATAAGCGGTGTCCACCTGATTGCTTAACGATTCGGCCTGATTGAAATGTAGG
>JBDHYV010000230.1:0-4623 GCA_039811545.1 Bacteroidales bacterium
CCTCCCCAGCTTGAGATCAAACAGCGCTCCGTCAGCATTGACGACAGCGCCCGACTTCGTCCGGCCATGTATTGGAATAAGGAACGTACAGTTCCACTCTCGTCGGACGAAGCCGGTAGCTTTGGCGAAGGCGACAGCTTGAAAATTACCTCGGCAGACAGTCTGCTGCAATCGCTGCCAATATGGCTGCTGATGGGCGGACAACCCAAAAAAATTGGTGACAGACTCCACCTTACCTACAACGGACTGCTTGGTCAGGAGGCATTAGAGTTCAACACCGTTGACGGTTTCACCTTCATGCAGTCCGCCGGCTTTCGGGTTGACGGAAATAAGAAAGGTGTTTCCGACGAATTCATCATGAAAGCCGGATATGCCTTTGCACGAAAAACCTTTGTCGGCAAGGGTACTTTTCTGCATCATTTTGCACCCATGCGACGCGGAAAGTTCGAGATTACCGCACTGAGCCAGAGTGCCGACTTCAATGGCGACTTCCCGATGCTGCCAGCCATCAACAGTATCAACAGCCTGATGTTCAAAACCAACCACGCGAAATATTATGGCGAAAACGCAATTCTGGCTTCCCTCAATGTGGATATCCTGAACGGATTGGAAACCCGATCCTCGGTGCGTTATGCCCGACGGAACCGATTGGACAACCATAGCCGCTATTATGTTGCCGATTTTTACAACCGTAATTACACCAAAAATATTCCGGATTTCACCCCTTTCGACAGTCTCCTGCTTCGCGATACTAAAGCTTTGCAACTAAAAGCCGCAATATTTTATACACCCATGCAATATTATCGTGTGGTGAAAGGCGTCAAACAAGTATCGCATTCTGCCTGGCCCACTTTTGGGATGGCACTCACAGCCACTTTTGCCGATAACAACAGGCAAAAAGCCGCCAGCCAGTTGCTCATCATCTCGTTGCGACAGTCTATCGGCTCACGTCTTTGGGGCAGGCTGGATTACGAAGTTGAGGCAGGCGGCTTTCTGGGCACCAAACCCCTGCATTTTGCCGATTGGAAACATTTCAGTGTGAGCAATACCCATTTCGGGCCTTATGCGCTCTTGGGTTCTTTAAGGAGTGTGGGTAACTACGAACGTAGCACAGACGGTCGTTTTGCCGCCTTCCGCCTTGCCTACAGCCACAGCCGTATCTTGCTAAAACGTCTGCCTTTTCTGGCTGAGAGCCTGATACGCGAATCGGTTTTTGCTCATCAGATGATGAACAGCGGCCAAAAACCACTAACCGAGATTGGCTATGGTATTCAACAGCTTTTTTTAGTGATGAACGCCGAGGCTTTTGCAGCTTTTGAAGGTGGCCGATTTCGCGAAGCAGGCATCAGGATAGGCATTCCATTTGGCACGGCCATCATTGAAATGTAGTCACCTCGTTGGTTTTGGCCGGGCGACCAAAGAAAAGTCATCAAAGTATCTTCGTTTCTTACTGCCGTTTCAGCAGTTCGAGTTGGCGACGGTAAACCCGTTCCATTCCTTCGCGGAGACTGATTTTGGGTTTCCAGCCGAAAGTATTCGTCACGACATCCATATTGGCATAACGGGAATGAACTCCAACAGGCTTGTCAATTAACGGTTTCACCTGAGGCTGATAGCCGGCAATCTCGCCAAAGAGCTCGATAAGCTCGAGGAAGGAAGTCAGTTTACCGGAGCCGATGTTATAGGCCGAACCATCCGAGACACAGTCGAGGAGCATGAAGATAAAATCGAGCACATCGTCAATATGCACAAAGTCGCGGCCTTGTTTTCCTGTTCCCCACACCTCGAAGGGGTCTTCGCGGCGTGCAGCCCTTGCAGCGATGGCCGGCACTGGATACGACTGCTCCTGGTCTTCGCCATAGCCCGAGAAAGGGCGGATACAAGCCACCCTGACACCATAGTGCCGGGCAGCAATCTGCGCCAGAAACTCGCCTGTGAGTTTAGACCAGCCATAGGTCATATCGGGGGTACCTAAATTTTTATTAAAGTCAATATCGCCTTCGGATAGGGCGACAGCCCCATCGGTGGTCTGTAAACTCACCGGATAAGCTGCGCTGGAGCTGGGGTAGAGTACTCTTGCGGGCTTATGCTGCGTTACCCAATAAAAAAACTCGGCATCAATGCTCAGATCGAGGGCTACAATCATGGGATCGCCTTCAATTTTCATGCGGCCGCCCACAATGGCAGCAAAATGGAAGACATCGGTAAAACGGTCGAAATCAATGCCATAAGTTTCTTGGATATAGCGTGGATTCTGCCGCATATAAAACAACAGATTGCGGAAATCGCCTTTCCAGAAAAACAGACGTCCCTCCTGCCCAATCACTTCGAGGTCGTGGAGGGCTGTGGACGAAAAAGGCTCGATCCATTCCGAAGGATGCCGGCCGATAGAGAGGTCGTCAACCATAAAAATATAGTCGTTAGTGGTTGACAATAAACGTTTTACCATATTGCGGCCAACAAAACCACAACCTCCCGAAACAAGATGTATTTTCATGCGTATATTTTAAAAATTGATTTTTTCTTTGATGGAATATTGGCCTCCAACGTTGTGTGAGCTTTGGGCGATGAGCTCGGCCACAAAGCCGGTAACAAAAAGCTGTGTCCCGATGACCATCGCCAGTAGTCCGAAATAAAACAGCGGTCTCTCCGTCATTTTATATGCTGCAAAGAAGAATTTGGTGTAGGCCAAATATCCGGCGATAACAAAACCGATAAAGAATATCAGCGAGCCCATGGCACCAAAAAAGTGCATCGGGCGTTTCCCAAATTTGGAGGTGAAAGTGATAGAAAGCAGGTCGAGATAGCCTTTAATTAGGCGGCTCATGCCATATTTGGAATGGCCGTGTTTGCGTTCGTAATGCTGAACGACTTTCTCGCCAATTTTTCCGAAACCAGCCCATTTGGCAATCAATGGAATGTATCGGTGCATCTCGCCCTGCACTTCGATATTTTTCACCAACTCGCCTTTGTATGCTTTAAGTCCGCAGTTGAAATCGTGCAGTCTGATTCCGCTGATTAGGCGCGTGGTACGGTTAAACAGGCGCGAAGGCAGGGTTTTGGCCACAGGGTCGTGCCGGTGTTTTTTCCAGCCCGAAACCAAATCGTAGTCGCCTTCCGCCACCATCCGGTAAAGTTCAGGTATCTCATCGGGGCTATCCTGCAGGTCGGCATCCATGGTGATGACCACCTTGCCCTGTGCATGGGCAAAACCAACATTGAGCGCAGCCGACTTGCCATAATTTCGCCTGAAACGGAGCGCTTTAAGTTCGGGATATTCGGCTGCCAGGGCTGTCAGTCGCTGCCACGAGTCATCCGTAGAACCATCGTCCACAAAGAGCATCTCGAAAATCCAACCTTCATTGCGACAAACCCTTGCCACCCACCCGCTCAGCTCGTCGAGCGAAGCCTCTTCGTTGAAAAGGGGCACAACAATAGAAAGATCCATATCAGTGGTTTAGAGGGAGTTCTGCGCTGATGGATTCTTTTTGACAAAAAGCGACACCACAGCACTCAGAAACGCAGCCGTGATGGGCGAGATCCACAATGAACGGACGAAGCCTTTGAGCGAATCGGCATTGTCGCGCACATTATCCAAAATCTGTTCTAACTGCTCTTCAGAGATTTTACCTTCCATCGTTTCGGCAAAATGGTCTAACTGACGGGGCATGTATCCGGGATCAATAATGCCGTTGAGCAGATAGCCAAAGAGCGAATTGAGATACATGGTAATCAGTGCCATTACAAAACCTGCCACAAAAGCTTGCTGAAACTTAATCGTTCCGCCCAACTCTAAATCACGGGTTTTGTGGATAGTGAAGGTCAACATGAAGAGAATGAGTCCAAAACTGATGATACCGTTCAGCACGGCAAAGGTTGGGCTGAAAAGGTTCATATCGGTTACATACAACACAACGGTATAGGCGATGAGTGCCATTCCGGTGATGAGACCGAATTTCACAGATTGATTGAGAGGTACCATGATTGTCCTTTTTAAATAGTTCAAATATCGGTGATGTCGCGACGGCGGCGACGTGCAAAGATAGCAATAATGAAGGCATAGATGGGCAACAACAGCAATTGCATCACAAAATAAAACAGAGCTAAAGCCGAAGGGCCCATCAGTTGAGCCACCATATTACGCCTCTGCTTCATCAGTTCGAAATCCAGCTCCGGCTCCATCTTGACAATTGCGGCGTTGAGCTGCACTGCCCTAAGCTGCAAGGCTGAGGCGAAAAGACTGTTGTAAACGAAGTAGGCCAAGGCCGACATGACGGCAGCCGTGATAAAACCGGTAACCAACGAGAGGCGGAAAGCCTGTCCGAAGCTCAGCACCCCATCGCCATAGCGCTCACGGAGCCTGACGGCCGCAAAAGCCATTGCCACAAAAGGAACTAAATAAATGAGAATGTAAACCGGCGAAAACCATTCGGGCATCAGATGAAACAAAGCCAACTGAATCAGCAGCATCAGCGCACCGGCAAAAAAACCAGTAACAAGTGCCACTACCCAGAACTGCCATTGTTTGTACATGCGCGGTATTTCAATGAAGATGATGCAAACTTAGAAAAAACATCGGGATTTCAAAGAAAAATTTGCAGACAGCTTGCTTGCAACCGCTTT
>JBDHYV010000231.1:0-4596 GCA_039811545.1 Bacteroidales bacterium
GCGCAACAATGTCAAAGCGTACAAAAGCATCAGCTACCGTGAAGCCATGACTTTTCGCGATGAATTTCGATTTCCGGCTTCTACCAGTATTTATACCCATGGCTCGGGAATTGTTACCCTAAAGTTCGGAAGCGAAAAAACCAACCCCAACATTCAGGTGATGGGAGTTGATGAAAATTACCTCTACAACTCAGGCCTCGAGATTGATAAAGGACGCAACTTCACCACAAACGAGATCCAAAACGGATCACACGTGGCCATTGTAGGAAGCTCTATTGTCAAGGATCTATTTAAAAATAATGAAGACCCAGTGGGTCAGATCATTACGATTGGACCGGGGAAGTACCGCATCGTGGGAGTCTTGCTCGAAAAAGGTTCGAGTATGGGTTTTAGTGGCGACCGCAATTGCCTGATGCCCCTCAACAACGTGAGGCAATATTTTTCGAGACCCAATATGAATCACACCATCAGCATACGCAGTAAGAATGCCGAAGATATGGAGCCTGCCATCGGTGAGGCCACAGGTTTGTTTCGGGTTATCCGTCGCGACCTGCCCGGCCATGCAGAGACTTTCAGTATCGAGAAAAGCGACAACATAGCCAATATGCTGATTGACCTTACCGGACAGGTACGGCTCGGAGCCACTTTCATCGGACTGATTACTTTGTTTGGCGCTGCCATCGGACTTATGAACATCATGTTGGTTTCCGTAACCGAGCGAACCCAGGAAATTGGCATCCGAAAAGCGATGGGCGCTACACGCAAGATGATTCGCGATCAATTTTTAATGGAAGCCATCGTCATCGCACAAATAGGCGGTGTAGTGGGCATTATTGCCGGAATCCTTATCGGCAACATCCTGTCGGTGCTCATCGGAAGTGCCTTTATTGTACCCTGGGCTTGGATCATAATGGCCGTAATACTGTGTTTTCTTGTTGCCTTAGCTTCGGGTTACATCCCTGCCAATAAAGCCGCCAGCGTTGACCCCATCGAATCGCTGCGCTACGAATAATCAACCCTTACCACAACACTATGTCGTTGGAATACAGCCACCTGATATCGAACAACCGGAAATGGGCCGATAGCAAAAAAAATGCCAATCCCGACTATTTCAACACCCTGAGCCTTCGGCAACAACCCAATTTTCTATATATCGGCTGTTCCGACAGCCGAATGCCTTTAGACACATATACCAGCACCGAACCCGGTGAGCTTTTCGTACACCGCAATATTGCCAATCAGGTTTCCATTACCGACATCAATCTGCTCTCGGTTCTGGATTACGCCGTTAACGTACTGATAGTGAAGCATGTGATTGTATGTGGCCATTACGACTGCGGTGGCATCCAGGCTGCCTATCGGGGAAGTGCGACAGGCCTTGTTGGCAACTGGATAAGTCCAATCCGCGACTTGGCGCGTGAGTTTAAAGCCGAGCTTGACTCCATCGCCAACGAAAACCACCGCATGAACCGACTAAGCGAGCTTAATGTAATACGGCAAACAGAAAACCTGATGAAAACCCATGTCATCCAGCGCGCATTGAAAAACTGTTCGGCATGTTTTGAGATTCACGCTTGGGTACTCGACCTTTCAACAGGGTTGATAAAAGAACTTGATATCACTGATATCAAATAAGTTATTCAAGAAATAATAATGAACAATCGGTAAAATGGAAACAAAGCGGGAGAGTTTCGGAAGTAAAATCGGGGTGATTGCAGCCGCCGCAGGTTCTGCCATTGGCCTGGGCAATATTTGGAGGTTTCCGTATGTGGCAGGCGAGAACGGGGGAGCGGCCTTTTTGCTCGTGTACCTTGCCTTTGTCGTGGGTATTGGTGTTCCGGTGATGCTTTCCGAATTTGTAATCGGACGCCGTGCCCTCAGCAATCCGGTGGGTGCATTCAGGCACCTGGCACCAAAAAGCCTTTGGCCACTGGCCGGATTTGTTGGCATTACAGCGGCTTTCACCATTCTTGCCTTCTATACCACCGTGGCCGGCTGGACACTGGAGTATCTCTATCTGACTATTGTTGGCGGCTTCGAAAAGGCCGACAAAGCAGGTCTTACAACCCAATTCAACAGTTTTATCAGCAGCGGGCCGCGACCAGTGTTCTGGCAAATGATTTTCATGGGAATGACGGCCTATATCGTGCTTAAAGGAGTGAAAAACGGCATCGAAAAATACAATAAAATACTGATGCCCATGTTGTTTGGAATCCTCGTGCTGCTGGTCGTCCGCTCCCTCACCCTGCCAAACTCGTTTCAGGGTATGCGATTTCTGTTTGAACCCGATTTCAGTAAAATCAATGCCGATGTGCTGCTTCAAGCCTTAGGGCAATCATTTTTCTCGCTCAGCATTGGCATGGGAACTCTAATAACTTATGGTTCTTATATCAATAAAGGCGACAACCTTTCAACAACGGCATTGTCAGTTTCTGCTGCCGATACCTTGGTGGCGATCTTGGCAGGCATGGCAATTTTTCCAGCAGTCTTTGCTTTCGACATCGCCCCGGAGGCAGGCCCAAGTCTGGTATTTATCACCCTCCCGATGATCTTCAGCCAAATGGCCGGCGGTCAGTTTTTCGAAATTATCTTTTTTATTCTCCTGGCCATCGCAGCCCTCACCTCAACTATCTCCGTACTCGAAGTGGTAGTGGCATACCTTTCTGAAGAACTCAAAATGAGCCGCCGAAGATCAACCTTTATTGCTGCCGGCAGTATTTCGATTTTGGGAATCTTCTGTACCCTTAGCCAAGGACCATTGCCCCGATTGAGCGTCGCCGGCTTTAGTCTGTTCGATGTGCTAGAAAAAATATCGGCTAACGTTTTATTGCCTTTAGGCGGCCTACTCATCGTTGTTTTTGTTGGATGGGCAATGAAAAAAGAAACTATTTTTGCCGAGCTAACCAACGAAGGCCGCCTAAAAGGCCGTCTTAAAACACTGTATATCATTATTATACGTTTCATTGCTCCGGTTGCCATTGCATTAGTCTTCCTCAATGGGATCGGCCTTTTTGGCAACGGCAATTAAAATAGGCATCTTCAAAAATCCACTTTCGGATGGACGAATGGAAAACTTTTTTCCGGTTCGGCAAGAATGAACAACTTGCCATTTTCGTACTGCTCGCATTATCAGCCATAATGTTGACATTCAGCTTATTTAATGACAAGTGGGCATCGCATCAATTGCTTCGTGCAACGGCCTCTGACAGTCTTTTCCTGAAAAATGAAATGGAGCTTGCCTCAGCCGAAGTCCAGAAATCCCTCTCAAACCCAACGCCTTTTGATCCAGTGCAGGCCGTTTATTCGGGAGGCGCGTCCACATTGAATCCATTTCCGTTCAATCCCAACCAGCTTTCAGTTGAAGAATGGAAGCGTATTGGCTTGAGCGACAGGCAAATAAAGACAATAAAGAACTATGAAGCCAAAGGCGGAAAATTCTATTCTAAAGAGGATTTTTCGCGTATGTACAGCATCAGTCGGGAGGAATATGAGGTGTTGGCACCTTTTATCCGCATCCCTCCGGCCGACTCAGCCTCGGGCCGATATTCACGTTTTCAGAAACAGCTCCTGACCGATAAGCCAGATCCGGCCATTCCCATCGAACATCATTCTATTGCAATAAACTCAACCGACTCATCGGCACTCGAAGCCCTGCCCTTGATCGGAGCTTGGACAGCACACCGAATCCTGAAATACCGAAACAGCCTGGGTGGCTTCGTCAACATTGAACAGCTTCGCGAAATTAAAGATATTGACGAAAATAAATATCAGATCCTTTCTCAATACATTCAGATTGATTCAACTAAACCAATCCCACTAAAGATCAATCGCCTGTCTTTCAATGAATTGATTAAACATCCCTATCTTGAATTCACCCATGTCAAAAAAATCATCAGCCATCGCGAACGCCGTGGTTTCATTCGTGATTATGATGCCTTAAAAACCATTGCCGGCCTCACCGATGAAGAGCTAAACAAGCTCATTCCCTATCTCAGTTTTGAATAACTTAACACGCCTATCCGGTCACAGCACATCCACCAATTTCTTACAACCCATTGATATGTTGGTTATTACACAATTATTCCATTTTTTTCAAAGGAAGGGTTGTACAATCAAAAAAATATCCGTTATTTTGCACTCCCATTTTTAGGGATACTGTATTTAAAACCATTGCGTCATGTCAAAAATTTGTCAGATTACCGGAAAGAAAGTCATGTCAGGAAACAACGTTTCGCACTCAAACCGCAAAACGAGGAGGACTTTTTCACCCAACCTTCAGTTGAAACGCTTCTTTGTACCTGAGATGGACGAATGGATTACGTTGAAAGTGAGTGCAGCCGGCATTCGTTTGATCAACAAAAAAGGCATTTACGCTGCTTTGTTGGATGCCGACAAAAACGGCCATTTATACAAATCCTAAAACCTGTAAGAAATAATTTAAAGCTGCTGTTGGCCACCAACGGCAGCTTTTTTTTATTGTTAATTTTGCCGCACACAAAATATTTTCCATTTTGGGAAGTTTTGAATTCAGGACAAAGCAAACGCATGACCCAAAGATATCTGCTTCTTTTCTTTATCGCATTTTTTCTTGCCATC
>JBDHYV010000232.1:0-4537 GCA_039811545.1 Bacteroidales bacterium
ATAAGATCGCCCGGGCTCGTGATTTTGGCAAGATTCAAGTTGCTTACATGGGTGTAAATCTCGGTTGTTTTCGAGCTCTCGTGGCCTAAAAGTTCTTGTATATAGCGCAGGTCGGTTCCATTCTCGAGCAGGTGTGTTGCAAAAGAGTGCCTCAAAGTGTGCACCGATCCTTTTGTGGTAACGCCTGCCCTTCGTTTTGCTTCGTGCAACACATTGCGGATGCTTGTGGTGGAGTAGCGCCCGCCAAATTGTCCCTCGAACAGGTATTCTTTCGGATTGTTATCTGCAAGATATGTATCTATCAATGTCAATGCATTATTGGCAAGTGTGGTGAAGCGATCCTTTCTGCCTTTGCTCTTGCGGATGAATAGCAACCCGCGGTCGCGTTGCAAATCTTCCTTCCTTAGATGAAGTACTTCACTGATGCGCAAACCGGATGAATAAATCAGAAATATCATGGCTTTGTGTTTGGGATTCGCGATTTGTTGTAATATCTTCTCTACTTCTTCTTTGCTATAAATTCCGGGCAACACTTTGTCGCGCATAGGCCGGTTCACCTGTTCCAACTGCAAAGTTCTCTTTCCCATCACCTTGTAATACATCTTGACAGCATTCACCGATTGATTGACCAGCGAGGGCCCCGGCAACGAACGCTGATTCCATATTTCATGATAGTGATTGATTTCATCGGTACCAAAACGGTTAATGTCTTCGATGCTCTTGCCTTTGAATGCATTTAGGAATCGAATCACAAGGTTATGATAAGCAACCAAGGTGTTGTCGCTATAATTCTGACTTTGTAAGTACACCAAAAACTCAAGCGGACAACTCTTAAAATCACTGTCTTTGATATAAGATTGTTCGAGCAGCAGCCTTCGTATCTTTAAATCGTGGATACGAAGCTCGATGTTCAGTTTTAATGTAAACCTTTCAGAAAGAAAGGCCACAACATTGAATATCTGGTCTTTAGCAGCCGTTATTTCCCAGATTTTGTTTGCCGGATGATAATAAAACCAATTGCTGCTCATCACCTCTTTATAATGTTTCTTATCAAAACGATGTTTAAATCCAATCCATGAGCGGCCATCCGTTAAAAACGGGAAGAGTGTTATCGTCTCAAATCCATGTCTCAGCTTCAAATCTTTAAAATTTGCCGGTGTTCCGATACTGCCTCGGCTCACCTCCACTTTTTTCCAATCAAGTTTCGAGAGATTCACCACCGCAATATCATCAAAAAGATCCTGCAATATGGCAATGGTGTTCACATATTCCGTAGTGTACCATGCCCCCAGCTCAAGGCTATATCGAATCCATTCATTCTGATCAATCCTTTTCCTGATTGCCGAATTGTCGTAAAAGAACAACTTGATACACTGCGTGCCGTCAAGCTGCACACGGTTTAGAAAAAGATGTGGAAGGTTTAACAATGAATCCTGTGCGTGTTCCATATTTTTTTTTGACAAAACTAACGCCCGCTTTCAACCAATATGGCTTATTAAGCATGTATAACCGTTTATAATCGGTTAGACAACGAATAAGATTGATTATATTTGCAAATCAAACACGATGTGTGATGAAACAGCAGTGCCTGCTTTGCAACGAAAAATTTATTGGTCGCTCCGACAAAAAGTTTTGTAGCGATCAATGTCGTCATGCCTACAACAATCAGAACAAGAAAGACCATGAACTGTTTATTACCACCGTGAATAAAATTTTGCGTAAAAACAGGATGATTTTGCATCAGCTTGGACCTGTTGGCAAATCAACGGTCAGAAAGGAATATCTTGACAAAATGGGTTTCGATTTTCAATTCATCACCCACACTTTTACAACCAAAAATAATAATACTTATAAATTTTGTTATGAATACGGTTATCTTGAAATTGAGGGCGACAAAATTCTCATCATCTTGTGGCAGGATTATATGGCAAATAGAGCGTAGCTTTCCGGCTTCCATTCTTCAAAGCCCTCCTAAGTGGGCAATCCGAATCTTCTCCTAATCGGGAATATCAGGCATAGCTTCGCCCGGTCAGTCCCACTAAAACATCGTTTAAATGCTGTAATTTGCTAAACAACAGCTGTTTAAAATAGGCAACTAACTAATCAGTAAAATTAATTCATTTCAAAAGAAAAAACAATTTTTTGTTTCATCTGTGAACAATTTGTTTTAAATAGGTCAGATGGAATCTCGCATGAATAAATTCACATCAGCAGTTTGTATTATCTTTATCATGCTCGATTTCATTCAGAAAAGGCGGCAAAAAAAAGTAAAAAGAAAGGCCGCTGCATCGGGTGCAGCGGCCTTTCTTTTTATTAAGGATGATGGTTCTATTCAACAAATAATCGGCTGGTTTTCACCTCATTACCCGATTCAATTCTGACCATATACATTCCCTTTTTGAATTGCCTTACCGATTGGGTAAGGGTGTGTGTTCCGGCTTCGAGCAGCCCGAACTGATGGTTCATCATCAGCCGTCCACTGAGGTCGAAGATGTCGAGAGAAAGATGTGCGGGATTTTGGAGGCTGAGCTTGAAGCTAAACGCATTGGACGTTGGGTTTGGCATAAGCTGAAACTCATCGGCGCTGATGTTCTCGCTGATGCCGACATAGCCATACGATATTTCGTTATGATCTTCATATCCAAATGATTGCCCAGTATAAACCGGGGTCGAGCTGTTGCCTTCGAGGATGGCATAAAATCCGACGCCATCGCCACAACACAGGCCGTTGCCGCCCGAATCTTTCATCACAAACTCAGAGCAGGTGCCCTGTGGCATATTGAGCGGCTCGGTGATGATGCTGCCCGGAGTGGTGTAAGGACCGCCCGACTGAACCACTTCGCCATTGCTGTTGCGCAGCTCCCAGCTTGTTTCGGTGGGCTTATTGTTCAACACTAAATAGAGCGATACAGGCTGGGTGAGGACAGGGGCAGCCGTAAAAGACAAACTCAGTTGGTTGTTGGCGGTGTAATCGTCGGAGGTGCCATTCACCTGAGTTACTTTTGCGATGAGCTCGTTGCTGTTGAGCAAAGCAAACTCGAGGGTTCCGGCTTCAACGATGGCTTTTTCCCTAAAAGCCAAAGAACCAGTCCAGTTGATGGTTTTCAACACCTGACCGTTCACCGAAAATTCAACGATGGCCGAAGTAAGCGGGTTCTGTCCGTTGTTCACAATCAGCGTCTTAGGCTTCATGGTTCCACTGCAATTCTGAGTATTTCCGTTGACGATGCTTTTCACCTCGGCATCATTGGCAAAGAATGGCACGAGCGGACCGGCGGTGCTGTTGGCAGCCTGATAAACCTGTTTAGTGGTAACATTCTGAACGAAGCCAACGGCTGCCAGCTGATTGATATTATATACGTTAGCCAACTTCCAGGCGGATTCCACCACCACATATTGGTTTGCCTCAAAAGAAGAAAGGCTGGTTCCATTTTTCGAAGGCAGCAGGGCTTTCATCACATTGAAGAAATCTTTTTCGCCATTGGTTCCGGGGGCACTGGTGAAGTGTATCTCCTTTTCGATGACGGCAATATGGGCCACAAGGTTGCCTGTAACAGCCTGATTGGCTTTGATAATCATAGTAATATAGATACTGTCGTTGCCAGCCGATAGGCGATGTTGCAAAGCTACATCAAACACGGCTGGCTGGTTAGCATAATTATTCAGCGTGGTTTGGGTAATCTGCGAAGGCATGCCATTGAACAAGTTGCCATTAAGATGAACATGAGGAACAGAATTAATGCCATAATACGAACGGCGAGCGTTGTTGTCAACCGTATTGTGCAGATACATTGGATCGTTGCCGGGCGAAGGCCAACTCATGTGATATTTAATCGAGGTTATCTTATCGGCATTGGCTTTGAGAAGTGCGTCAAAAGCAGGATTCTGAGATGCACACGGTCCGCAGGTGGTGCTGGTGAAACCCTCTGCCAGCAACATACGCACCGACTGGGCGTGAATGGCCGGAAAAATCAGGCATGCAAAGAAAAAAAGTACGAGTGATTTTTTCATTGAATTCAATTTAAGTGATTTGTGACATTAATTCGGGTGCAAAAGTACGAAAAATGCCATTATCAGGCACATTTCGCCTTGGTTTCTTCTCTAAGACAACCTGTACAAGGCTAAGGTATGGATGATTTGATGATTTATTGATGTGCAAGATTTATTTCATTGAATATCCTGGTGATGCAAGATTTGTGGCGGCAATGCTCAACCGCCCTTTACCGTAATTGAAGTTGCGGTTTCGGCAAGCTCAACCGCCCTTTACAGTAATTGACAAAGTGTTTTTTCTTGTGCTTTTGCCGGTTTTAAAAGTGCCAAAACACCTGCCGCGCCTGCCCGCGCACCCGACCCGGCAAGGGTTTAAAGTTTTTCGATAGTTTTTCCCGAAAAACATCTTCAAATATGTATCTATTCAAATTGCGGTTTCGGCAAGCTCAACCGCCCTTTGCCGTAATTGGAGTTGCGGTTTCGGCAGGCTCAACCGCCCTTCATCCCGATAATACAGAAACACTGAAAAAATGAAACTTCCACCGGG
>JBDHYV010000233.1:0-4521 GCA_039811545.1 Bacteroidales bacterium
AGCCTATTGCCAAGTGTTTCTTCCAAAAAATGGTAAGCCATGGCAGGTCTCAGGTAGCTGGCTAGGCGTAAGCTGGCATAGTTGGCTGCCATAAACTGACTGGGAATCATGGGCGATAGGTCGGCCTCTTTTCCAGCAGCGTTTTCAAAGTTTTTCACTATATTTTCAAGATAGTGGTAATCCGGGTAAAGGCTATCAGTCATTTTCCACGGCCACAAGGCAGCCCAGCCTTCATCCATCCAGGCGTATTTTTTCTCGTTTGTGCCCATGAAAAATGGCATATAGGAATGTGAGATTTCGTGGAAAGTAACTCCAAAAAGTGCTGCATCGCCTTTCAGATTGCCGTTATTGGCCATCATTGGTGTCTCCATCCCACCGTTGGGTCGTCCGTTACAGAAAGTGGTCATCGAAGGATAAGGGAAAATATATTTAGGCATCACAAACGACAGATAATAAATGGATTGCCGGCTGAAGGCGGCGACTTTATCAAAGCCTTTTGCGTTGTGTGGATAAACCGAATTTACAAGTGTACGTGCGTTTTGTGTGGAGTCAAGCAGCATGGAAGTGGCGTCCCAGCAGAAGCCTTTCCCAAGCGCGAAGCTAAAGTCGGGGACATTTGTTGCCTTGAAATGCCATTGTCTTCTCTCCTTTTTTGCAAAAACCTGCCCGCTCCGGAGTAGCTTATCATCCACAACATGAACAATTTCATCCGATTGTTGAGCTTGTTCAATCCGTTGATTAACCACAGGATGAAAAAGTTGACTTGCATTCTGCAACAAACCGACAGCCCAGACGGCATATTTTTCAGGGGCTTCAATTGTAACATCGTAATCGCCAAATTCGTTATAAAACTCAACGCTTCCCCCATAAGAAATCATATCCCACCCATCAATATCGTCATACACAGCGATTTGTGGGTACCAATAAGCCACAAAAGCGGCTGAATCGCCATAAACGCCCATGCGAACCGGCCGTTCGGAAGGCAAAGCTACGCTCCAATGGATAGAAATCTTCGTCTGCGAACCTGGCAAAATCGCTTTTTCGGGCTTCATACTGAGTTTTGTGCCCTGTCGCCAAAGCCTTGTCTTGTCGTTCACATCCATCTTGTTTCCATCAATACTCAATCCGTTGATTCGGGTTCCGTCGTGAAGGTCGTTAGTACCGATATCCCAATCGCGGCTATTTCCTTTGCGATAAATATCCTGATAAATATTGAATACCAACACATTAAGCGTGTCAGGACTATTGTTTAAATACAAAATTGTGGCCTCTGCATTAAGCGAGCAGAGGTTATCTGCCACTTTGACGTGCATGGTATAATCGGCCCGATTCTGCCAGTAAGCTGTTCCCGGCTGCCCGTTGAGGGTGCGGGTTTGATGAGCAATAGCCTTCTTCAGTTCTTTCGATAAAAAATATGGCTGTTGGCCGGCAGCAGTAAACAGAGAGAAAGCAAAAAAGACAGATAGAATAGCAGATCGAACGACTTTCATGATTGCCTGTTGAAGGATAAAACTTAATTTTGGCCGTAAAAATACAGAATATCTGAAATAGTATCTTTTTTTCATGACAGATCGTCTTCAATACAAACCCTTAAAGAGTGTAAACCCATACACGATGGAACTTCTCGCGACCTTTCCGCAGCACAGCAGCGATGAGGTTGAGCAGATTCTTGCTAAAAGCAACGAGCGTTTTGCCCGATGGTCGGCTTTGCCAATGGCAAGTCGCAGGGCACTCTCGATGAACCTTGCCAAACAACTTGAGACCCAAAAACAGCAGCTTGCAACCCTGATCACTTCCGAGATGGGGAAGCCCATCGGCGAATCGTTGGCCGAAATTGAGAAATGTGTCTGGTTATGTCGTCATTACAGTTTGCCGAATTCTGCCCTAATCCCAACCGAACAGATTGATACAGAAGCTAAATCTGTGGAGCTCATCTTTGAGCCCTTAGGGGTTTTATTTGCCATCATGCCCTGGAATTTCCCATTCTGGCAAGTGCTCCGGTTTTCAATACCTTCACTTGTTGCCGGCAACACGGTTGTGCTCAAACACGCTCCCAACGTAAACGGATGTGCAAAGGCTATCGAAGATTTGTTTTTAGATGCAGGGTTTCCTCAAAGTGTTTTCAGCGTTTTACACATCAGTGCCGAACGCGCGGAAGAAGTGATTAGAAGTCCTATTATAAAAGGTGTAACCCTCACGGGCAGCGAAGGTGCCGGACGGGCTGTGGCTGCTTTGGCCGGAAAACACCTGAAAAAGGTTGTACTCGAGCTTGGAGGTTCGGATGCTTTCATCCTTTTTGAAGATGCCGATTTCATGAATTCATGCACTACCGGACTGAGCAGCAGAATGTTGAACTCTGGTCAGGTGTGTATCGCAGCCAAACGGTTTATCGTACATGAAAGTCTTTACGAACGATTCATCAATTTTCAGGTTCAGGCTTTGCAGCAACTTCACGCCGGCGACCCAATGAATTCCGAGACCAAACTCGGCCCGTTAGCCCGACCAGATCTTGTTGATAATCTTGAAAATCAAGTTTCTAAATCGGTTGCAATGGGTGCGACAATGGTGTGCGGCGGAAATCGGCATCCCCAACAGCCCAATATTTTTCTGCCAACACTGCTCACCAATGTTGGCAAAGGCATGCCCGTGTATGACGACGAGACTTTTGGCCCGGTTATGGTTGTCATTCCTTTTTCAAGCGAAGAACAGGCGATTGCTTTGGCCAACGACAGCCGCTTTGGTTTAGGTTGCAGCATCTGGACTGCCGATATCGAACGTGCAAAACGTTTAGCTCCGCTCATCGAAGCAGGTGCGGTGTTTGTCAACAGTCTTGTCAAAAGCGACCCGCGTATCCCCTTTGGAGGAATCAAAAACTCGGGCTTCGGCAAAGAGCTTGCCCACGCAGGCATCAGAGAATTTATGAACCTTAAAACCATTTGGATTAGCGAATGATGCGGATTGATATTATCACTCTTTTCCCCGAAATGTTTCAGGGCCCCTTTTCGGAATCAATCATCAAAAGGGCAGTAAATAAAAATCTTGTCGAGATTCACCTTCACCAGTTGCGCGACTATGCAACCGATAAACATCAACGGGTGGATGATTATGCTTTTTCGGGCGGTGCCGGTATGGTAATGATGATCGAACCGGTGGACCGTTGTATCAGCACTCTAAAAGATAAACGCAACTACGAACAGGTAATCTATCTTTCGCCCGATGGTGTTCTGCTGAATCAATCCGTCAGCAACCGCCTCTCGCTCAGCCAAAACCTGATTTTGTTATGCGGTCATTACAAGGGTGTTGACGAACGTATCCGACAACATTTGGTGACGATGGAAATATCCATTGGCGATTATGTTCTTTCGGGCGGTGAATTGGCTGCGACAGTACTCACCGATAGCATCATCCGGTTGATACCTGGTGTGTTAAGCGATGAAACATCGGCCCTCTCCGACTCATTTCAGGATGGGCTTGTATCGCCTCCTGTTTATACCCGCCCCAGAGTCTATAAAGGCTGGGAAGTGCCGGAAATTCTTCTGTGCGGAGATGAGAAGAAGATTGAAGAATGGAAGCTCCGCCAAGCCATCGAGCGCACGGCAGCCCGCCGTCCCGAGCTTCTCAAAGATGATAAATAGCTGAATCAGAGTTCAGTAAAACGGTCGGAAAGCGTTTTAAAAACCCGCTTCTCATAAGGGTCATAACGGTAATAATGAATCCCGCGTTCTTCCTCCGGAAGTTGTTGGTTTATCCGCACATTCATCAGATAATCAAATGTGTAAGCAGCATAAAGTCGTCCAAGATAAGCAGCAAACCGTTGGATATCAGCAACATTAAGCGAATCTATCGTGAGCTTATATTGAATCTCGCCCGTCAAAAAACGTTGAGTGAAATAACCGTTCCAGCGGTCGGTGATATCGTTTGTAGCAAATAATACCGGAAAATGCTGTGCATTGGTCTGATTGATCGGACTCAACTCGAACCAGGCTCCTAAGTTGAATCCTGTCAGGTAGATCTGTTTGGTGTACACATCATTGCCAACCGAAATCGCGTCTTCATATTCAGTTTCGTATTCCTGAACCTCAATCTGTGCGACATTAATCTGTAGTGATGGGCCATTGAGTGAAGAAAACGCATCCATTTTTTCAGCACCATAGACTTTGAAACCGTAACGGCTGATTTCGGTCAGATAGGCTGTCTGAAATGGCAACAACAATTGCTCATCGTCGAGCAGCGGAAGCAGCACCGAGTTTTGCAATAACAAAGTATCGCTCAGGGTCTCTGCAAAATAGAAACTTTCTTGGGTTACATCTTGTTTCTTATTGACAACAAAAACTGATGGTGGAAAAAGTACCAACACCGAGAGGCTGTCGGCGTTTGATGCGTATTGCCGGGCAAGTTTTCTTCCTGTGCTGCATGAAACCATGAGCAAGGCCGCCAAAAAAACGAGGCTAAAACGCAAAAAGACAGTTTTGAAAGTTTTCATCCGCTATAAAAGCATTGTTTAGCCTTCGTTTGCCTTTT
>JBDHYV010000234.1:0-4515 GCA_039811545.1 Bacteroidales bacterium
TTTTCATGTGATGCTCGGCCTTTTCATGGGCTTCGTTGCCGGCATTGGGCTTTTCAAGATATTCTTCAAGGGTGGTTTCGCGCAGCAGCTCACGGCCTTCGAGGCTGTGATGGGTTTGGGTGCGGGCTAAAGCAAATGTTCCCGACTGTGGGCTGGGTGTCACCCCCGACAACAAATAACTGATGTTGCCATCTTCGGTTGGCAACAGTGCAAAAGCATTCTTTCCTACACCATTGGCGGGCACTCCGGCATTCTGTCTGCCATAACCCAAAGCCACGGCCAATGTCTTATATTCCTGTCCGGGCTGTATCAGAGCCGGCAGGCTCAGGCCATTCACCTCAACCAATTGCTCGTCAGAAATACTCATCTCGCCGGCCAGTTTCGGAGAAATCATCAGGTAGTTGTCCCAACAAACTTTGGTAACCGGGTCCGGAAGTTCCTGAAGCCATGGGTTGTTGGCGTGCTTGCCCGTTCCAACGCTCACATTGGTATAAAACACTAAGTCAATGCTATCGGGGAGTGTGAAAGCCACGGCTTTCTGCATTACGGCTTCGGCCGGCAGCGGATTGTAAACGTGTGGATCAGTTTCGCGCTTTGCTGATTCATACACACCATCGTGCAACTTCTGATTCCAGAAAGAGGTGAAAAGCAGATGACGCTCATCGGCTGTGAACAGGTTCTTTTCCCACCAGTTTTGAATGAAAAGGCGGAAATCGTCGGTGTTTCCGGCCCAGCGCAGAAGACTTTCCTTTGCTGATCGGGTATTGAAGATGGGGCGAATAGCCGGTTGTGAGAGCGAGTAGCTTCCGGTTTTCACCTCGGCATCGTTCCAAGCTTCAAGGTAGTGGTGGTCGGGACAAACGTAAGTGGTCAAGGCGGAGGTCTCATCCTGAGCAAAATTCAACGAAACTGAAAGTTCAACTTTTTTGAGCCCCTCGGCAAATTCGTTGGCTTTCGGGAAATCATAGGCCGGGTTGACATCCATCACCAACAAAGCAGCCACTTTGCCGGCATTCATCTCGCCCACTAAGGCAGACATCTTGGAATCAATGCCCTGACGTGTTTTCAGTTCAACATCGGTTTCAATGGTGTTCCCATAACTATCGAGCAGGTGATTGATTTCGTTCACCAAAAGCTGTTCTTCCTTGCTGTTGCTTCCGCTCACGACCAATGCTTTTCCTGTGTGTTTCAGTAGATTGGAAGCCATATCCTTCATATCTCGAGGAATGGCAGGCAGTTGTGTGGCCGGCTGGCCGATGAGCCGTTTCAGTTCGTTCAGCAAATGAGCCAAAGCGAGTTTTTGTTGCGATGGCCTAAGTTGAATACGATAATCGGCATTGGAGCCGGTGAGCGACATGGCACCTTCGTAGTGTATATGCCGCGACATCGTCCTTTTCCCATCGGTGAGACGGCGATTCTGCATATACTGTTTGGTGTATTCGATAGGCGACAGCCACGAACCAAGGAAATCGGCATCGAACGACACGATGAAATCAGCCTTATCGAAACGGTATGACGGGATGAAAGCTTTCCCAAATGAAAGCTCGTTGGCCTGCAACATTCCCGAAGCAGAGGCAACGTCGTATGTTACGACTTCGGCACCCTGAAACGCTGCCACAAACTCAGCAATGGCGGCTTTTGTCGAAGGACTGATGATGGTTGGGGTGAGCAGGACAATTTTCCCATTGCGGCTGCTGATTTGGCGCAGCTTGGCAACAATTTCACTGTCAACCAGTTCCCACGAGCTTTCAGCACCTTCTTTCAGCGGATTCTTATACCTTATATTATCATATAGGTTGAGTACCGAAGCCTGTGTACGGGCATTCGTTCCACCTTTTGTAACCGATGACAGGTTGTTTCCTTCAATTTTGATGGGGCGGCCATCGCGCACTTTCACCAGCACACTGCAATAGTCCACACCATCAAAGAAGGTAGAGGCATAGTAAGAAGCTTTTCCGGGCACGATGCCTTCGGGCTGGATCAGGAAAGGAATGGCTTTGCGCACCGGCTGCTCGCACGACGAAACGACCGCGGCCGAGGCAATGGTAAAACCAAAAGCTTTCAGGAAATCGCGCCTTGAAGTGGGCGGCAAAGCTGCCGATTCTTTCTCGGCCTGCAGGATGAAGTGCTTATCGCCCTTCGCATGAATATCAATTGTGCGCGATGTGTCAACACGCAACTCCTCGATACTTTTAAAATATTTTTTTTCCATTCAGACAATGATTCTTTGTAAGATTAATAATGGCATTTCATACAGTCAGAGCCTCCCATCATGTCGGCTGTAACTTTTTTCACCTCGCCGTTCACAAATTTCTCATGCGTCTTTTCATAAGTTTCATAGAATTTGTTGTTGGCAAACTGCACCTCGGTTTTACGGTGGCAATCCAGACACCATTTCATGCTAAGATCGTTCACCTGCATCACTTGGCTCATGATTTTCACATCACCATGACATTCGGCGCAATCCAGCTTACCGGCATTAACGTGCTGTGAATGGTTGAAATACACATGATCTGGAAGGTTGTGAATCCGAATCCACTCAATGGGTTTGCCATTGTCCCAGGCTTCCTGAATTTTTGCAATTTCAGCTGTTCCGGTCAGGGTTCCTTTTTTCACTAAGTTGTGACAATTCATACACACATTCACCGGAGGAATCCCGGCACTTTTGCTGTTGCTGGCACCGCTGTGGCAATATTGGCAGTCAATCTGGTTCTGTCCGGCATGCACTTTGTGCGAAAAATTAATAGGCTGATCGGGCTGATAATACTGTTGCCGACCGACAGCGGCAGCTTCTTTATAGGTAACTTCGCCCAACACAAACAGCCCGACTAAAAGCAGGGTGATGTGAACATATTTCCATTTCAGCAATTTGGTAAAGAAGAGGTCGGTGAGCAATGCCAGCATCACGATCAGGGTGATGATGAAAGTTGTGCCGTTGTTGCGGTTGGCTTTACTTTCGAGGGCAAGCATCTGCTCATCGGCCGAATCTTGTACAACGGCAGCGGTTTCGGCCTTTACGGGCTGTTCGCTGGCTGCTTGTGCGGCATATTGCGGGTCAAGCTTTCCTCCGGCGGCAATATACTTCAGGATGTCTTTGATCTGATCATCGCTCAGGTTATGCGAAGGCATCGGAATTTTTCCAAACTCTTCAAATACCTGAACGGCGATGGGATCGCCTGCCGCTACCATCTCCTGCGAGTTGCGGATGAAACGAATCAGCCAGTCCTGTTCGCGTGTTTTAATCACCTCGACCAGGCTGGGTCCGATGAGTTTCGGACCCTCGAGGTTGTGACAGGCCCGGCACTGCTGAAAGTTCTTTTCTGCTTCGGGAGTTTGTGCCCCCGATGGCAAATCCATCAGGAGAAATCCCAGAAAAAGAAACAATGAAATCACACGCTTCAAATGGCGTGTTGAAGTGAATTTAGAACTCATTATAAGTGATGCTTGGTTAGAATTTCATGTTGTTTGATCCTATACGTTCTGCGCATGTTGCTCATTTTAAGCTATTTACAAATTTACTCTGGTTTGTAGAGCAATTTTCGAGTTTATGTTTTTTTTAACACACAAATATACAATTCAGTATGAAAGTACCAAATTAGAAAGAAAAGTTTTCTTGTTTTTTTCTAAAAAAAAAGCGAGACCGAAATTGTCTCGCTTTAACATGATGTTATTCAGTGCTTTAAATTTATGTATCGGATAATTTCTTTACCAACTTCCGCCGGCTCCTCCTCCTCCAAAACTTCCTCCGCCGAAACCACCAAAACCTCCCGAACCAAATCCGCCGCCGCCACCAAATCCGCCAGAGCCGCCCGAAAATCCTCCCCAGCTTCCGCTACGGTTTTGATTGGCCATGCTTGCCAGCCAAAGAGCTTTCCAAATGGAAGCCGATGGCCCGCTGCTAATGTGGTCGTGGCCTCCTTTGTTGAAAAAAATGATGATGAGCACAATGAGGGCAATCAGAAAAAAGATAAAGAATCCGCCATCAGCCTCTTTGTCAAACTGTTCTGCCGAATATTGCCCGGAGGCCAACCCCATGACGGCATCCACCGCACGGTTGATTCCTTGATAATAATCTCCTTCTTTGAAAGATGGGATCATTTCCTGTTCTACAATCCGCTTTGCCAACGCATCGGGAATCACTGCTTCGAGGCCGTAACCGGTAGCGATAAACGCCTTGCCGGAGCTGCTTTCGGTCTTAGGTTTCACGAGAATGACCACTCCGTTGTTATTCCCTTTGTTACCTACACCCCATTCCTGACCAAGTCTGTAAGCAAAGTCAGCCGGGTCATAAGACCCTAAACTGTTCACCGTTACCACTAAAATCTGAGTCGAAGTTGTGTCGTTGTAGTGGACTAAGCGACTTTCTAAGAATTGTTGCTGTTGTGGTGTGAGGATCATGGCCAGATCATTGACCAATCGCGCAGGCGAAGGTGGCGGAGGGATATCGCCCACACTGGCTGTTGTGGCTGTAAGCCACAACAGCAGTGCTAAAAGGAGTGATTTAGTTTTCATTCG
>JBDHYV010000235.1:0-4492 GCA_039811545.1 Bacteroidales bacterium
TCCGGATACCAAAATAACCATCGGCAAGTCGGATAAACTGTTGATGGTCTTCAGGTATGTAAATATCTCTATATCTGGTCTCTGCAAGGTTAGCTTCGAGCGCTTTTGAAACAAATTCCTGAGTCATACGTTGCACTTTTTGTTGAGGACTTTGGTTTTTATTTTGTAATTTTGAGCGTAAATTTACGGAGAATATAGACAGAACCACGTTTCAAACAACATTTCAAACAATCGCATTATGTCAAAGATTAAAATTGCTATCAACGGATTTGGCCGTATTGGCAGAAACGTATTTAAAATTGCCGCCGAACGCAGCAACATCGAGATTGTTGGCATCAACGACCTCACCAGTACCAAAGTATTGTCGCACTTGCTCAAATACGATTCTACCCAGGGTCGGTTGAACGGCACAGTAAGTTATGACGAAAATTCCATCACCGTAAACGGTAAACGAATACCGGTGACAGCCGAGCGCAGCCCGATCAACATCAAATGGGCTGTCACCCCCGATGTTATCATCGAATGGACAGGCTGTTTCCGCTCCAAGGAAAGCACCAAAGGCGGCTACGGCGACCACCTGAAAAACGGTGCCAAAAAAGTGATCCTCTGCGTTCCGTCGAAAGACCAGATTGACGCCACCATTGTGCTGGGTGTGAACGACAACGACCTTAAAGACAGCGATCAATGCGTGTCGAATGCCAGTTGTACCACCAACTGCCTAGCTCCGGTAGCCAAGGTTTTGAACGACCGTTTCGGCATCGAAAACGGGATGATGACCACCATCCACTCCTACACCAACGACCAGATTATTCTGGATGCCCCTCACGAAGACCTACGTCGTGCCCGCTCGGCCGCCTTATCGCAAATTCCTACCTCCACCGGCGCCGCCAAAGCCATCGGATTGGTGATTCCCGAGCTGAGTGGCAAATTAGACGGACTGGCCGTTCGTGTTCCCACACCAACCGGTTCGCTCGTTGACTTAGTTGTGAACCTGAAAACCGAAGCCACCAAAAACGACATCAACGCAGCCATGAAAGAGGCTGCCGAAGGCCCGATGAAAGGCATCTTAGAATATACCGAAGATGAGATCGTTTCGGTTGACATCATCCACAATCCCCACTCCTCTATTTTCGATGCCAAATCAACAATGGTCATGGGCAAAACCGTGAAAGTGCTGGCCTGGTACGACAACGAATGGGGATATTCATGCAGGGTTGTTGACTTAGTTGAAAAATTCAAATTCTAAGCCAATCGCGCAAAAACCATAAAAAAAGCCTTCTTGTCGGGAAGGCTTTTTTTTGTTAAAAAAGAGCTCAATTTACATATCAAGTTTTGTAGCTGATTGGCTTTGTTCCATTGCCAAATTGATGGTTTCGATAAGGTTGTGCAGTTCTTTTGTCCGCACATCAACTAAAATCTGGTATGCCTGCTGATATTTTGAATTCACAGGTTTTGCAGGAGGCGATTCCACTGTGAGCGGGTTGACAGGCTGATTGTTTTTAAAGAAACGAAAATCGAGGTGCGGGCCGGTGGCCAATCCTGTACTACCCACATAACCAATGAGTTCGCCCTGCTGAACCCTTGCCCCCTCGCGCATACCAGGCGCAAATTTTTGCAAGTGCATATATGCAGTAGTATAAGTGCTATTATGTTTGATATACAAAAAGTTACCGGCTCCACCACCTTGAAACCCTTTGCGGGTAACAGTTCCCTGCCCGATAGCGTAAACCGGTGTGCCGGAAGGAGCAGCATAATCAACGCCATGATGCGGTCGAGCGTATTTCAACACCGGATGAAAACGGTTATTGCTGAAATGACTGCTTATTCGGCTATATTTTAAAGGTGCTTTTAAAAAGGCACGTTGAAGACTTTGGCCTACCTCATCGAAATAGTCGCCTTCGCCTTCCTGTTCAAAATAAAATGCAAAAAAATCTTTAGAATTATGATTGAAACGAGCCGAGATAATCCGGCCTATGCCAACGGGTTTATCATCAATATATTTCCGTTCGTAAATCACCTCGAAACGGTCGTTTTTCTGAATCCCAAAAAAATCAATCGTCCAGGCATATACATCACTCATCTTGATGGCCAGATCGGCATCGTAGCCATTTCCCACCATTGCGTTCCAAAGCGAAGAAGTAATCATGCCATGAGCCGACTCCATTTTGGTTTCAACCTGCTTCGAGCCACGGTAAACAAAAAGCGAATCGCTAAGGCTATATACCACATAATCAGCCGGATTAATCTCATACACAAAATATTTCGGACTGCGCAACGAATCGTTGCCCAGCATCACGAAATAGTTGTTACCGGCTTTCAGGCGGCGCACATCAAAGGTGTGTTTGAAATTTTTAACAAGATGTTCTATGGTAGGATAGTCCACATTGTATTGCATCAAAATATCAGTCAGAAACTGATTCTTTCCGACACTTTTTTGAATCACCTCAAGCGAATCTATCTGAATATCAAACAAGTATCTTGGTTCGGGTTTTGGAGCTTCAGTCACTGTCTCCTGTGTCTGACGCGAGTTGCAGGAAGTTAGTAAAAAAGGCAGCAGCAAAATAATGAGAAAAAATCGCCTGAGGGCGGCAAAAATACATCTGATACTCATGGTCAAGTGGTTTCGGAAGGCAAACCGCCTTTCCTCTTAATAAAAAACAAGCTTTCAGGCAAAAATAATAAAATCATTCAAACTGATTTTGTTTTGAAAAATGAATTGCAAAAAAAAAGACCCAAACGGGTCTTTTCATTTCGTTCGTTGTATTAGAGATGCTTTAAAGCATAGGATCTTCCCTCGTTCAACGCCTTGATATTCAGCGAAACAACATCTTTTCCTTTGGGCGCAAAGAGGTTTTCAACAGCTTTCTCCACCGACGAAGGTTTAAGTCCGAGCAATGGGGCAGCCGCCCCAAGGATGACCATATTGGCTGCTTTCACGCTACCACATTCCTTTGCAATGGTGTCGGCATCAATAGTAATATAGTGCGGCTGGTTCCAGATTTCTTTCAGGATAAGCTCAATTTCGGGGTATGCCGGAATATTAATAAAGGGGTTGATACTTGTGATGATCCAGCCCGATCGGCTGAGCATGGGCACATAGCGCAACGATTCCATTGGTTCAACCGAAATAATCAGGTCGGCACTTCCTTCGGGAATCAGGTCGGAGGCGATAGGTTCGGACGAGAGTCGCAAATGCGACTGCACAGCGCCGCCCCTCTGGCTCATACCGTGAACTTCGGCTTGTTTCAGGTGAAGGTCTTCGTCAAGGGCAGCCATGCCAATACAAGCAGCGATACTAAGAATGCCCTGACCGCCAACTCCGGCTAAAATGATATCTTTTTTCATCAATGATACGGATATTAAACGTTAATTCTGAACTTCCATTTCTTTTGCCTTTGCTTTCTGCCGCAGTTTGCGCCCCAAAGTCTGGATACATTCGCGACGTGGAATGATGACCGAAACACCTTGATAAGCAAGTTCTCTCCGCAGGATATCCACATTTTCGTCGTGATATTTGGGCATTGGTTTGATCACATGAAGATGTTCTTCGCTCACACCCAAGCCTTTGCAGATAGCTTCAATTTTGCCATAGGCCGAAGAAGTCTGGCCTCCTGTCATGCCGGTTGTGGAGTTATCGAGAATCAACACGGTGATGGGCGAGTTGTTATTGATAGCATCGAGTAGGCTTGTCATGCCCGAATGGGTAAAAGTGGAATCACCGATGGCGGCCACGGCCGGCACCAATCCGGCATCGGCAGCACCTATGGCCATGGTGATAGAGGCTCCCATGTCAACACAACTATTAATGGCTTCGAGAGGCTCGAGGGCGCTCAGGGTGTAGCAGCCAATATCGCTGAACACCCGGCCGCGACTATAATCGTGCAGAGCTTCGTTGAGTGCCAAAAAAGCATCGTTGTGACCACAGCCATCGCACAGACGGGGTGGGCGGTTTTTGACGATGGCCGGCACACTATTACCGGTTGTAACTTCCATGCCAAGGGCCTTTGCAACAATGGCCGGATTGAGTTCGCCATCACGCGGAAGAGTTCCGTCGAGGCGCCCCAACACCTTCTTGCCCTTGTTGAGCATTCCGCGAAGTAATTCTTCAATAATCGGATAGCCATCCTCGAGCACCAGAATCTCGTCACATTTTTCGTACAGCTCGTTCACCATTGCCGGCATGACAGGGTATTGACCAACTTTCAGCACGGGATGCGGAACTTTATGACCCTCAAAATTCTCAATCAAATAATTGTATGCCAGACCACAGGCGATAATTCCAATCTTACGGTTTTCCGGAAAATCAATAAGGTGATTGAATCCCGAATCGGCTGAGGCCATCTCAAAACGCTCCTGTTTGCCAAGCAGTTCGCGGTATTGTTTGCGGGCGATGGCCGGCAGCAGAATAAACTGCCTGAGGTTGGAAAGAAGGCTTAGTTTGTTTTGTGGTTTTAACGGGCGGCGGGCGATGCCGGTGCGTGAGTGTGCCAAA
>JBDHYV010000236.1:0-4478 GCA_039811545.1 Bacteroidales bacterium
TTCAGATTGATGGCTTCCGGAACGGGAATGGAGGCATTCTACGCCAACAACTACCATACCCATGTTGATTTTGCCTCACGCACGGCGGTTTTCAGCCATCTCGATACAAAAAGCCGACTCTCGTTTCCCTTCAACAAATACGATTGTTCGCTCGATGAGGCTTTCTGGGATATGGATCGGCAAAAACTCACCTTAAATAACAACAGGATTGGCAAAAAAATTGAATTTGACCAGTTGACCCACAAAGACCTCATTAAGCTCAATCTCACCGGTTCAGGCTTCACCTCGGTGCATCCCAAACAGGACTCCCTCTCCTTTTTCTGTCTGAGTGCCGAATACAATCTTAAAGACAATCTTATTCTGGCTAAAGACGTGAAAATTATCCGTGTGGGCGATGCCGCCGTTTTTCCCTCCGAGCCAGTTATCACCATCGCCAAAGATGCTGAAATACAATCGCTTGCCAATGCAGTAATCATTGCCGATACCAGCCGAATGACTCATACTTTTACGAAAGCCAATGTGAAAGTGATGAGCAGGAAAAGCCTGATAGCAAATGGTTTATATGATTATGCTGATGTCAACGGAGCAAAAAGCCATATACTGTTTGATAAGATTCGATCTGACGAGGATGGCAAAACCATTGCTTCCGGAAATATCGCTGTTCAGCAAAATTTTTACCTCAACCCTTGGTTTCGTTTTGCCGGAAAAGTAACCCTCGAATCGGGAAACAAACTTTTACGTTTCAATGGTGGCTATCAGCTTGTTCACAATTGTACGGATGCCTCCCTGCCTTTTGTGGCTTTCGACACCTTGGTTGATCCGGGCGATGTGCGGTTGCCTGTAATGGCACGCAATACCGACACGACCAACCTTGCTGTGCGGAATGGTTTTTATTTCGCGCCATTTTCCGAAAGTTATTATGCTGCTTTCCTGCAAGCACCACGCGCGGCCTCCGACCGGTTGCTGGCTTCATTTGCCGGTTTAGTCAGCTACAATAAGAATGCCTCAACCTATATCATAAGTCCGGCCGATGGCAAAAAAAGCCATAAATATCTTGAACTCAATACCCAACGCTGCATCGTAAGCGGAAAATCGGAGTTGACTACCGATTTGAAACTCACCATGTTCGATCTTCAGATGTATGGTGCCTATGTCTATAAAATGATCCCCGATTCGCTTTATCTCGATGCTGTGATTGCCCTTCAATTTCTCATTGACGACAAGCTGATGGGGGCAATGGCCGATAGTCTGAACAATCGCGCATCCATGCCGGGCGATGGTCTCGAGGCTTTTTATATGCCTGCCTTGCGTGAGCAGATTCAGCAACCCGAATACGACAAAATTGCCAACGAACTGGCGTTGTATGGCGCACCACGTAAAGTTCCCGAATATTATAATAAAACAATGGTATTCAGTTACTTAAAACTAAAATGGGAACCTGCCACCCATTCGTTGGTCAGCATCGGGCCTTTGCATATTGCCAATATTGGCAAGACACAATTGAACAAGGCAGTAAACGGTTTTTTGGAGATTGAGAAAACCCGAACTGGCGATGCTGTCACCGTTTACCTGATGCCCGACAGCAAGACCTGGTATTTCTTTACCTTTAAAAATGGAGTGATGCAGGTGTTGTCGTCGTCTAACGCTTTTAATACCTCAGTGGCCGAAATCAAGCCCGACAAAAGGGTGGCATTCGACCCTGAACGGGGTGGGAGATACGAGTACACCCTCTCGACAAAACGCAAAATGACTGATTTTTTAAGAAAGATGCAAGAAATCCAATTTTAAACCGATAATATGACAGGAATCATCCTTTCGATCATTGTGGCCTACCTTCTTGGCTCCATTCCGACGGCTGTGTGGGTTGGCAAATATTTTTACGGCGTTGATGTGCGCAACGAAGGTTCGGGCAATGCCGGTGCTACCAATGTTATCAGAGTTTTAGGCCTGAAAGCTGGCATTCCGGTTTTGCTTGTGGATGTGCTCAAGGGCTATTTTGCTGTGATTGTTGTGCAGCACATAGTGCATGCCACTGGCGGTGCCGATGCTTCGCCCGTCATCGAGATTTTTGCAGCGGCGGCAGCCGTCATCGGCCATACTTTGCCGCTATTTGCGAGCTTCAGAGGCGGAAAGGGCGTGGCCACACTCTTGGGCGTAGGTTTCGGCCTGTTTCCTTATGCGGCATGGGTGGCCTTAGGAATCTTCGCTGTCGTGCTTATCATCACACACTATGTGTCGCTGGGTAGCATCACCGCTGGTGTTACCTTCCCGTTTTTTGTGGCTTTCGTTTTTCCACCACCTCACTGGACATATATGATTCTGGCTGTAGTAGTGGCCTTGTTTCTGCCCTGGACTCACCGGAAAAACATCCAACGCCTTATCAACGGAACCGAGTCAAAAATAAATTTTAAGAAATCCAAAACACCAAAAATCTAATTGAAATTCTTTTCTTTGAAAATCCAAATTTTTGATTACTTTTACAGTGCTAAAAAATAAGCGATTATGAAATTTATCATCACCAGTCTCAAACTGTTACGCAGCCTTCAAGCCCTCAGCGGCGTCCTGAATTCCAGTAATACCCTGCCCATACTCGACGATTTTCTTTTCAAGATTAAAGATGGCGAGCTGAGCATTACGGCTTCCGACCTCGAAACAACGATGGTGATCAAGCTTACGCCCGACCTCGTTGTGGGTGAAGGCGAGGTAACCATTCCAGCTCGTCTGTTACTCGACATTATGAAAACTTTTTCCGACATCCCGGTTACCTTCGAGGTGGCAATGGACACCATGGGAATAGAATTGCTGGCCGGTGAGGGGAAGTTTAAACTGGCAGGGCACATGAGCGACGAGTTTCCTAAGTTTCCCGAATTGAAAGAGACAAACCGTATTGAACTTCCGGGCGAATTACTCGTGAACGCCATTAATAAAACCGTGTTTGCTGTTGGGAGCGACGAGCTACGGGCAACCATGATGGGCATCTTGTGCGAACTGAACGAAGATAATGTTACTTTCGTGGCTACCGATGCCCACAAATTGGTGCGCTACAGGCGCTTAGACGTCAAATGCGAAACGATGGCATCGTTCATCCTTCCCAAAAAACCTGTAATCCAGTTGAAAAACATCCTCTCAACAAAACAGGATGAAACGGTGGTCATCGAGTTTAATCAAAATAACGCCCATTTTAGTTTTGCCAACGTCACCATGGTCTGCCGCCTTATCGAGGGACGCTATCCCAACTATGAGGCTGTGATTCCCACGCAGAATCCGAATAAATTGGTGATTGACCGGGCGAGCTTGCTCAACTCGATTCGTCGCGTTGCTATCTTTGCAAATCAAAGCACGCATCAGATTCGATTTCGCATTGCCGGACAAGAACTTTTCCTCTCTGCTGAAGATCTGGACTATTCTAACGAGGCCAAAGAACGACTTGTGTGCAGCTACGAAGGCGATGACATGGAAATTGGTTTCAACTCCCGTTTTTTTCAGGAGATGCTTTCCAATAGCGATAATTATGAAATCAAACTTGAAATGTCGGCCCCAAATCGGGCAGGAATCCTCTTGCCAGTGGATAATCTCAACGAAAACGAAGATATTTTAATGCTGATCATGCCAGTAATGATTAATCAATAATCTATTGATAATCTGTATTATATGATTCGGTGAGCCGCGTTTTTTTTGAGGTAAACAACTTTTTTAACCGGTGTTGATAACTATTGCTATTTTTTTTGTCTTGGCTTGACAAATGTTTTATTTTTGTATTCCGGTTAATCAATCGGAAATGCACCGCATCACATTTAGGATTGCTCTTTTTTTTACTTCCCCCCGGAAAGACGAAAACATTTTCTATTATTATACAAAGACGGCATTGGCCGTCTTTTTTTTGTGCCGAAATTTTCATAATCCATCTCAAATTCCGCTAAACTATTCATCCCGATGAAAAACAAAAGTCTTGTATCCATCAATGATTACACCAAAGACGAGATTATTCGTATTCTCGACTTTGCCGAAAGTTTTGAGCGACAACCACGCCAAGACATTTTAAAAGACAAAGTGATTGCATCACTTTTTTTTGAGCCTTCCACCCGTACACGCCTCAGTTTTGAGAGTGCCGCTCAGCAGTTGGGAGCCAGTGTGATTGGTTTCAGCTCGGCTGCCACCTCCAGCGTTCAGAAAGGCGAAACCCTCAAAGACACCATTCTCACCGTAAGCAATTATTCCGACCTAATCGTGATGCGCCATTCGGTTGATGGCTCGGCACGCTATGCGAGTGAAGTGTCGCCTGTGCCCATCATCAATGCCGGTGATGGAGCCAACCAGCATCCTACTCAATGTTTGCTCGACCTCTATTCGATTCGAAAAACACAGGGGACGCTTGATAACTTAGATATTATGTTTGTGGGTGACCTCAAATATGGTCGCACCGTTCATAGCCTAACGATGGCACTCTGTCATTTTAATACCCGTTTCCATTTGGTTTC
>JBDHYV010000237.1:0-4459 GCA_039811545.1 Bacteroidales bacterium
CCGGCAATTTATGATGTGGACAATGATGGTGACCTCGACATTCTGACTTTTTGGGCGTTAGGAACCTTCATTGAGCTTCACTTGAACCGTTCGGTCGAAAAATACGGTCATGCCGACTCGCTGATTTTTGAAAAAACCGATTTCTGTTGGGGAAGAGTGGCCGAAAATGAAGAAAACAACATTTTATATTTAGACACCTGCCTATTCAAAAATGCCATTCCACGACCTGAAGATGGCTTTCGGCATCGCGGTGCCACCATGCTCATGCACGACTTCGACCACAACGGACTTCCCGATATGCTTTTGGCCGATGTAGATTATCCGGGATTGACCCTGCTGGTAAACGAAGGCACACCGAATGAGGCTTTCATCACAAGTCAAGACAGCCTTTTTCCCTCCTACGATGAACCTATACATTTGTTCTCGATGCCCGTTACCGCGCTGATTGACGTGAACAACGATGGTAAAAAAGACCTTTTGGTTTCGCCTTTCGACCCCAACCCATTCGTGACAGAAAATGAAAAAAGCATTTGGCTTTACCTCAATACCGGTTCAAATGAACTGCCACATTTCGAATTGTTTACCCGAAATTTTTTGCAGGATCAGACGATTGATCTGGGTTCGGGAGCCTATCCCGTGATGACTGATGCCGATGGCGATGGGATTCCGGATTTGATCGTCGGCAACCACGGAACCTATCTCAGGTCATGGTATAGCAACAACACGCTACACTCGGCTTACGAATCAGGACTGGCCTTTTTCAAAGGATCATTGAACGAGAAGGGTGAATTTGCTCTGCAATTGGTTGACCGTGATTTTGCCGGATTAAAAAACCTTCAGCTTATGGCCATTGTGCCGGCTTTTGCCGATTTGGACGGCGATGGAAAACCGGAATTGATCGTTGGCAGTAAGAATGGTCAACTTGCACTGTTTCAGCACAATGATGATGGTAATTATCAATTATGCGACGTGCGTTACCTGAATATTGATGTAGGCGAATACAGTGCTCCACAGTTTTTCGACCTCGATGAAGACGGCATCACCGATTTGGTGATTGGTGCTAAAAACGGAAAAATGAGCTGGTACAAAGGCTCGCTCGAAGGGCAAAAACTGACTTTCAGCTTGGTCACCGACTTTCTGGGAGAAGTCAATGTGACTGACTACAACCTTTCTTATGATGGTTTTTGTGTCCCGCATTTTTTTCACGACACTTTCGGCCATATCAGCCTTATCTGCGGTTCTGAACAGGGCAAACTGTTTCTGTTCGATCAGATCGAAGGGAATCTTGAAGGAGCTTTCCGCGAAACCAATGATTGGGAAGCAGTTTTTGGGTTCCCCGATGCGCCTTCCGGCCTCGGAATGCGTAGCTCGGCCTTCACCTATAGTCTGCCAGGAGAAAAAGGCATTCAACTGATGGCCGGAAACTTCTGCGGAGGCTTACAACTTTTTTCGACACACAAGATTCCCGTTGCACCCGGATTAACAGAAAACCGGCAAAGCAAAGCCCTATTTTTTCCAAATCCGACAAGCGGAACAACAAGATTCTGGAAGATTCCTGGCAACGAAATGGTTATATGTCATGTTTTCAATGTGTTGGGGAAATTAGTTTTTGAAACCAAGCTGCACTCCAACGAAAGCCTCGACATAGCACCTCTTGGCAAGGGCGTGTATTTTGTCGTGCTTAAATATGGAGAAAACCAATCTAGTAGTAAGTTGATTGTTGAATAATCTATTCTGCCTGAAGGGAATTGCCCCTCATTTGTAATGGCTAACCATCATTTTTGGCAATTGGTAACGAAAGATGTTCTTGAATACACCTTTGATCAATAGCCTCTTCCAAAGTTGCTGCCGAAAAACCTAACATAGTTTGCCCTAACGCTTTGCCATCTTCGTTTCAGCGTTTATTATCGTAAAGCTTAAGAGTTTTGTTTTTGTAATTGATGACGGCTTTGTGTTTCAGAAGGATGTCGCCTCCAATCACCCCATCAATTTTCGGCAGATCGAGCTCCTGATAGGATTGATGGACATGCACCAAATCAATGAGGATGGCCTGATAATTACGTACTTCGAAGTCGCCGATTGAGATACTCCCGATTGTTGTTACCATGGTTGGCATGGTATTGGTTCCCAGTCCGGTTGAAAGCCGTTCGTTGTTCTCAAATTCGACGGAATGCAAATAGTGCCGGATGCCATCCTGGTCGAAAACCGAGCGCGAGGCACCCGTGTCAATCAGCAAATTAGCCGGTTTTTGATTGATTGCTCCCTGAACCATCACATGATAGCCATCGAATTCGATGGGTATTAAAATCAGTGGAACGGTAGCAATCAGGCGCATATCAGAAATTGGGTTTCAGGGCGTATTTGTTGTAAAAATCTTCGATGATTTTCACCGCCTCTTCAGCAGTATCCACCAAAGTAAAAATACTCATGTCATCCTGACTGATGTTTTGTTCTTCGAGCATCCGTTCTTCAATCCAATGTAATAGTCCGGCCCAATATTTTTTGCCCACAAGCACAATTGGAAACTTCACTAGTTTTTGGGTTTGCACCAGCGTGATGGCCTCAAACAGTTCGTCCATTGTTCCAAAGCCGCCCGGCAAAACGATATAGCCTTGCGAATAGCGCATGAACATGACTTTTCTGACGAAGAAATAATCGAACAGGATGTATTTGTCGGGGTCAATGAACGGATTGGGTTGTTGTTCGAAAGGCAAGGCAATATTTACTCCAACGCTTTTGCCGCCGGCAAAATGTGCGCCCTTGTTTCCGGCCTCCATAATGCCCGGGCCACCACCGGTGATGATTCCAAAGCCTTTTTTGGTGAGCAAATAGGCAATTTCCTCGGTTAGGCGATAGTTGGGATGGTTTGATTTGGTGCGTGCCGAGCCGAAAATAGCCACACAAGGACCAATTCTGGCTAACTTCTCATACCCATCCACAAATTCGGCCATGATTTTAAAAACGCTCCACGAGTCGTGTGTCTTGATCTCGTTCCAGTTTTTTGGCTTAAAGGCTTTGCGTATCTGCTTTTCTTCTTCGTTTTTGTCCATTCTGATTGTTATTGGAAATCTAATCGCTACAACTATTTTGGCTCACCGGGTAATTTTATTCGCTAAAATATCTCATAAACTGCATTCGTTCAAACACTTCCGGGTTTTCATATTGATTTTGACTGAGCATACCTCTAAAACTGTCAATCGTTGCAAAATCGTGCTGGGTCATCCAGTCGCGCAGTTCGTTGTGCAGAGTTTCCATATATCCGGTTCCATGGCGGTAAAGTGCGCTGGCCACCTGAACCGTTGAAGCTCCTGCCAGCAGGAGTTTTATAACTGAAGCTCCATCTTCAACGCCTGTTGAAGCCGAGAGGTCGCAGGGCAATTTGCCCGAAAGCATGGAAATCCAGCGCAGGGGCAGAAACAACTCACCCGGATGACTCAACACATTTCCCTGAGTTACCTGAAGCGAGTGGATATTGAAATCGGGGCTGTAGAAACGGTTGAACATCACGATACCACTGAGGCCGCTATGCGCCAAATCGTGGACAAATTGAGCCAAATTTGAGAAATAATAGCTGATTTTCATCGCCACCGGAATGTTCACCCGTCGCCTGACCTGTTTGATGATATCGAAATAAATTTTTTCGTTTTCAATACTGCTTCGGCCTAAGGCGGATGGGAGCACAAACACATTCAGTTCGATGGCATCGGCACCGGCCTTTTGTATCTCTTCCGAAAAACTCATCCACTCGTATGCCGTCTTGCAATTCACCGAGGCAATCACCGGAATGCTGAGTGCCTGCTTTGCATCGCGGATCAGTTGAAGATATTTTCCCAGATTTTCCTGTCGGATGTGCACATCAAGGTAATCTAAAAACTCCTCCCTGCCGGTGTTTTCAGCCTCATGGCGAAGGGCTTTATCATACTCCCCTGCGATTTCTTCTTCAAAAATTGATTTGAGCACAACGGCACCCGCACCATAGCGCTCCAGCTCGACAAGTTTTTTCACACTATCCGTAAAACCGGAGCTTGAGGCAATGATCGGACTTCTCAAATTGAATCCCAGATAGTTACATGATAGATTCGGTGTGTTTTGCATGAATAGTTTGTCTTTTAAATTTTGGACTAAATTAATGGAAGTCTTGCACAAAGCAAAACAAATCTTTTGCAGAAATAATATCTTTCTGCAAAAGATTTGTGGAGGTTTCGCGGACTTAACCGAATAGCTGAAACCGAAACAGCTTTTCGTGCAGCTCGGGCTTTTTAAAATACGAAAAAGGCTAAATGCTGTTTACTCGGCCTTCACCACTTTTTTAATTGTGCAGTGGCCTTCACTACGGATGATCAGGTTATAAATTCCGCTGGCAATTTGGCGAAGGTCAATCCGAACACTCGGGCTATCAACAGTTTGAAGCCACATAAATTTTCCTGTTTGATCAATCAGAATCAAAGTTTCGCCACCT
>JBDHYV010000238.1:0-4456 GCA_039811545.1 Bacteroidales bacterium
CCAATGGCGGAGCAAGGCAACGAAAATGCAACCCTCGTGTATCAGGCAATGGCCTATCAGGTGGCAAAAGAAATCGGTGCTATGGCTACCGTTCTTCGTTTTCAGGTGGACGGAATTCTCATCACAGGCGGAATAGCACACGACAAATATTTTGTCAATCAGATTATTGAACGGGTTCATCGTATCGCACCAATTCATGTCTATCCGGGTGAAGATGAGTTGAAGGCATTGGCAATGAACGGGTTGCGCATCCTAAATAAAGAAACAGAAGCCAAGGTTTATGTTTAGAAATCCTCTCTGAAACCTAAATCCGACGGTTTCTGCTGACTTATTTGCCTTCTTTTAATGAAATGATAATTGGGTGTTTGAAGTATTCTTTATACTTTTGACACCCTTAGTTCTTAATATCAAACTCTATTCACAAATGAGAAAATCTTTTACCATTCTATTTCTTGTTCTTCTGGTATCAATTGTATCAGGCCTTCAGTGGTTGATTAGTTCGGATGCCAAAAGTGAACGTGAGCGTCGTAATCAGGTTGATACCCGTGTGGACAACAACGGCTATTACCGGCGCCTTGCTGCTAAGGGTTTCTACACCCTCAATCCGAATATCACCCCGGAGCCGGCTGTATATACCGGCTCGAAGATCAGGGCTTTTTCGGTGATTACGGACGACTCGCCGGACATTCCTGTTACCAATCAGAATTCGACACAGAGCGAGAACTCAGTGTTTGTCAACCCACTCGACCCTACCAATGTATTGAATTCCAATAACTCGACCCAGAACCCAGTGGGCTCGCTTTATGGCGCCAACGACCTTTATTCGTTCGATACAGGTGAAACCTGGCAAGGTAAAGTTCAGGGCGTGGCCGGCAGCAACTCAGGCGACCCTGCAACGGCCATCGGTTGGAACGGTCGTTGGTATGTGAACTATATTAGCAATCCCGGCGGACAAGGAATTGCGTACAGCGACAATCAGGGAGCCACCTGGACGGCACGTACCGTGGCACCAAACCCGGGTGATTTGGCCGACAAAAACCACCTGTGGATTGATAATAGCCTTTCGAGCCCTTATGAGGGTAACCTTTATAATGCCTGGACCGATTTTGGCGGAAGTTACAACAACCAGATCGTTGTTTCGCGTACGGTGGATGATGGTGACACCTGGAGCAGCCGCGTGTCAATCAGCAATGCCGTCAATGCCGGAAGTCATAATCAGGGGGTAAACCTGCAAACCGGACCAAACGGAGAGGTGTATGCCGTTTGGGCTATTTACAATAGCTGGCCATCCGATGAAGGTGCGCTCGGATTTGCCAAATCACTCGATGGAGGTGCTACATGGCAGCCCGCAACAAGAATCATTCAGAATATTAAAGGAATACGTAATACCGAAACGAAAAAGAATCACCGTGTGAATTCCTTCCCCAGCATGGCCGTTGATATCTCTAACGGCCCCGATCGGGGAAATATCTATGTGGTATGGGCCAATGTCGGTCAGCCTGGAGTGAATACCAATGTTGGGATTGATGTTTATATGATCCGCTCTACAAATCAGGGAGCTACTTGGTCAGCACCAATTCGCGTGAATCAGAATCCCTTTGGGCAGAACAAAGAACACTATTTTCCTTGGCTCACTTGCGATCCGGACAATGGCATCCTGAGTGCAATCTATTATGGCGACCGCAATGTTACACAGACTCAGGTTGAAGTATTTTGCGCCAACAGTTTTGATGGTGGCGAAACCTGGGAAGACTTCAAAGTGTCGGATGTTGCTTTTACGCCTGCACCAGTTCCGGGACTAGCCGGGGGATATATGGGCGATTATCTTGGTATTGCCGCACGTGCCGGAATGGTGTATCCCGTCTGGGCCGACAATCGCCTGGGAAAACTCATGTCGTTTTGTTCGCCTTACGAAACCAATCCCCTCAATCGTCCCTTTAACGTAACAACAAACGTGGCCTTTGAAACCGGTGCTGTTACACTGAAATGGAACTACAACGAAGCACCTGAGCACACCGGATTTAAAATTTATCGCGATAATGAGCCTGTTGGCACCAGTGTTGATACCGTTTTTGTGGATATTTTACCAGCCTATGGAGTTTATTCTTATGCCGTAACAGCTCTTTATACTGGCGATGGCGAAAGCAGCGCAAGCCGCGCTAATGTCCAGTGGGGCGATGCACATATAGCAGTCGCTCCAACAAGCCTTTATCAGGCATTGATGCCCGATTCAACTGCCGTTCAACAACTGCAGGTAACCAATACAGGTCAGCTACCAATGACTTATTCCGTCTCTTCCGAAATTATTGAAGTAAAACGTGAAACACTTGATTATTGTGCCGCATCGGGCGGTGGCGACGAATATATCAAAATCGTAGAAATTGGTTCCATCAATAACAACACTGGCTCAACAAATTATGGTGATTATACCAGTATGAGCACCGAAGTCAAATCGGGCGAGCCTCTGTTGCTCAAAGTTACCAATGGTAACGGCTATAGCGGCGACCAGCTTGGAGTATGGGTTGACTGGGATCAGAATGGCCAGTTTGATGACGCACCGATTACAATCACCGGATCGCCCGGAAACGGACCTTATACCGCAATGATTGAACCACCGATTGGTGCAAAATCAGGCCCAACGCGCATGCGTATCCGACTCACCTGGACAGGCTCGGTGTCGCCTTGTGGCACTACAACATACGGAGAAGTGGAAGATTACACCCTGAATGTAATCAGTTGGCTCAACTATGGTCCAACGGCTGGAACCATTGCTCCCGGACAAAGTGCTACAGTCAACGTTACTTTCAAAGCCAACGACCTTGAAGAAGGCGATTATTTTGCTAATCTGAAAATTGCCAACAACAGCCCCGACAACAACCTTGTGCTTGTTCCTGTTCACCTCAAAGTAGCCACTTTTGCCATCAGTGCCATTGTTGAGCCTTCGGATATCTGCGTTGGAGGTTCTGCTCAGTTGAGCTCTACGGTTACTGGTGGCACGGGTACTCTCAGCTATTTCTGGAAAGATCATCAGGGTGCCATTGTGGCTTATGAACAAAGCCCGGTTGTCAGCCCTGCCATCACGACCACCTATACTGCCTACGCAGTTCAGGGTACTGATACCATTAGTAGTCTGCCCGTTACCCTGACGGTTCATGCGCTGCCGGAAGTAGCATTAGGCGACGACCTTGCCTTTTGCGGAAATGTGGTGCATGTTCTCGATGCCGGAAACCCAGGCTCAACCTATCTCTGGTCAATTGGCCTCACAACGCAGTCGCTCGAGGTTTCGGCCGATTTGCTTGGCTTTGGCGAGCATCAACTTTGGGTGAAAGTAACCAATACTAATGGCTGTTCGGCCACCGATACCATTCAGGTAACCTATCATCAATTGCCTGTGGTGGCTTTGGGCGATGATCAGCAAGTTTGCGGTGAATTGCCTGTCGTGCTAAATCCCGGTAATGCCGGAGCCACTTTCCTCTGGTCGAATGGTTTCACGGGCGAAGTGCTAAATGCCACCAGCAGCGAATTCGGCTATGGAACCCATCAGATCTGGGTTCAGGTGACCGACCAAAATGGCTGTGTAGCTGTCGATTCGGTGATGGCTACCTTCCTTGAAGCTCCGCCGAAAGTGTCGCTGGGTAATGATACCATCCTTTGCGGCGGCGACCATAAAGAGTTGAAAGTGATTCAAACAGGCTTCAGCCTCCTCTGGTCGGGTGGAACGACTGGAACAAGCATCATCGCCGATACAACTGGATTTGGTTATGGTACGCAGACGTTCTATGTAGATCTCACGGCCGAAAATGGTTGTGTAACACGCAGTCACGAAATTGCCATCGAATTCAGAGATTGTACGGGTATTGACGAGCGCGACGGTGCCTCGATTAGCGTATATCCCAACCCTGGCAATGGTCTTTTCAATATTGCACTGATGAATAATGCCAACGAAAAAGTTACGATTAAGGTGTTTGATGCAGCAGGAAACTTAGTGTTCCAGCAGAAAGACATCCGCTTCAGCAACGGTAACAGCCATCAGCTCAACCTTATCGGACAGCCTTCTGGAGTTTACACTTTACTGATTGAAGGCAAAAGGGCTTATTCTAAACGATTGATAATCCGATAAATACATGACTTTTCACAAAAAAGGCGGGTCAAAAACCCGCCTTTTTTGTGAAAAGATGAGTCCACAAAGGTCATTGTGTTCTGTTCGGAAATGAAGCGTAAACAGCCCCTTTTTGTATATTTGCAAAAAAATAAATTATGAGCTTGATTTTGAGCGAGCAGGAACTTGTTCGCCGCAATTCGTTAACGGAACTTATTCAGTTAGGAATCAACCCGTATCCTCAGGCTGCTTATGAGGTAAACGCCACAGCCACCGAAATTCATAACGAATTTCCGAAGGACAATGGTCTATTTCAATCGGTCAGTTTTGCCGGTCTCATTATGAGTCGCCGCATCA
>JBDHYV010000239.1:0-4434 GCA_039811545.1 Bacteroidales bacterium
TTAAAATTTATAATCCTATCGTTTTCAACTACAAAGCCTTCGTTTTCGAGCAAACTCTGCATCAGGTCGTGGCTGCCAAAATGCGCCTTACCGGTGAGTAGCCCGTTGCGGTTTACGACCCTGTGGGCAGGCAGATTTTCGCGCTGAAGATGAGACATATTCATTGCCCATCCCACCATACGTGCCGACCCTTTGGTTCCAAGGTATTCGGCAATAGCACCATAGGAAGTTACACGGCCATAAGGGATCTGACGCGCCACCTGATAAACAAGTTCAAAAAATCCTTCAGACTTCATTTTTTGGGAATCCAAAACAGATATATTTGATGGTCAAGCCCTGCGACAGCCAAATCTGTTCATAAAACGTGTGGATTTCTTTCACCTCAAGCTTCTCATGGCTTGAGTAAAGATCGGGGTGATGGAAATATAGTTTGAGCTGCATCTGTTCGATAGTCTCTATTGTAAAATCAAAGAGAAGCTGGCTGTCGGTTTTCAGATGAATAATTCCCCCCGGAGCAAGAAGAGGCTTGTATCGCATGAGGAACAAGGGCGAAGTGAGGCGTTTTTTCGAACGCGAGAGACGGGGTTGCGGGTCGGGAAATGTGATCCAAATCTCCGACAACTCCGACTCATCAAAAAAGTAAGCGATATGGTCTATTTTTGTACGTACAAAAGCAACATTCGCAAGCCCTTTGTCGCGAGCCGCCGTGAGGCCTTTCCACAGCCTTGCCCCTTTGATATCGAATCCTATGAAATTTTTATCGGGATATTTTTCGGCTAAGCCAACGGTGTATTCGCCTTTGCCGCAACCAAGTTCAACGACGACAGGATTGTCGTTTTTAAAGAAATCACGTGCCCATCGTCCTTTGTATTCAAAAGGCATATTGATGAGCTGTTCGTAATTGTACTGGAAAAGATTGTCAAAAGTCAGATTTTCCGCAAAGCGCTGCAGTTTATTTTTCGATCCCACCGATATTAAATTCTTAGGTTATTTCATAAAGCGAGCAACCAAGCCTGGCTATTTTCCTGCTGCCTGATGTGTGCAAGCTGTTGCAGTGCCTGCTCTTCGGTCAGGTATTCGCCATAAGAAACTCGCCAAAGACCACTTGTTGTTTTGCCGGCAAGGGTGGCGTTAAAGGATTTCTGATTGAGGGTGGCAATAAGCCTTTCGGCATTAACTTTATCCTTAAATGCTCCTGCAATGATGTGATACGTTTTTGTGGCTGCATCGGTCTGTTTCCTTTCGATAGGCACCGATTTTGCTATCGGTCTGGCCACCGGAATCTCTGCTTCGACAAGGCTTGGCAGGGTTGACCTGTCAGTTGGATTCACTTCAACGACCTGCTCGTGCTTAGGTTCTTCGGCAAAGGAATCGGAATAAGGGACTGCTTCAGGCACAATCTCAAGCTCGGTCTTTTGCACAGGCTCTTCGGACACAACCGGATTACTATCGAGAGGTGCTTTATAGCTTCCAGCCGGAATCAGATCGTTGACGCCGGCTTTTGCCTTGAACAAATCATCGGGCGAGGTAAACCCATTATCGGAGGAGAATGCCGATTCAAGCGGAAACTTCTCGTAATTGCTCAATATATATTCGTTCGGGCTTGAATAGAAAATCGGAAAGAGTGCTGCCTTTGATTTGTACTGTTGGTAAACAGAATTCACCGTCTGGTGGTTCATTCCGGCCCAAACGGCTAAAATCATGGTAGCAGCCGTACCCACAACAGCCAGTTGTTTGCGAATGCGGTTAGGTCGTCGCGAAGCCAGCATTCTGCGTGGGGGCATTTCTTTTGTCGGACGCGAGACAGGTTTTTGTTGAATTTGCTCTTTTTCGGGACGTGGCGGCGGGCTATTGAAGACCTTTTCCACCTTGCGCTGAAAATCGTCACGCTTCACAGGTGGCGATACAAAACTGCTCAATCCGAAGGAGGATGCTAAATAGTTTTGACTTGTGTCAGGTTCAAAAACAAGCTGTTTATCCTTATTAAGGAAGATGTTACCAATGTTACGAAATTTGATTTTCTTGCCTTCATCCATCATAGTGATGCATCGCAACACAAAACGGTCGAGCTTTGATTTTGCTTCCTGATAAGTAAGCTTCTCGTATCGGGCAATGTGGCTCAACAATAATCCATCGTTGGTGCGTAGCATTGGGTTGAAAACAACTTCGCGATGAGGCGGTTTAAAATAATGCTTCATTGGATGGATATAGGCTGGATGATCACGCGTGAGGAAACCACCCAAACCGGGGATCACTACACATTCGTATTCATAAAGTAAATCAGCAATATAGCCAGCTATCTTCATTCCGGTTTTTCAGCCAATTAGGGTAAACATCACTTATTTAGTCTGCTAAGATACAACTTTTTTACGAAGAATTTTAAAAAAAGTTCCGTAATTTTTCGAGATCTTCCGGCGTATCAACTCCTATGTTTTGATACTCAGTAACTCCCACAAAAAGTGTTAGCCCGTTTTCGAGCCATCTTAGCTGTTCGAGCGATTCTGCTTTCTCGAGCAAGGAGGGCGGCATAGCACAAATTGTTTTCAAACTTTCTGCGCTATAGGCATAAAGTCCGATGTGTTTAAGGAACGGGAAAGAATCAGGTGTTGCTTTTTCCGGCATATCGCGGAGAAAAGGGATAGTGCATCTACTAAAGTACAACGCTTTACCCTGTTTTGAGCAAACCACTTTCACCACGTTTGGATTGTAGAGTTCATCGGGATTCCGGATTTTGAAAGCCAGGGTCGCAATAGTGGCATTTTCGTTTTCGAGCAAACGCACAAGCTGGTCAATCTGTTGGGGGTTGATAAGCGGCTCATCGCCCTGAATATTGACAACTGCATCAAAATGCTCGTTTTGTTTTTGCAGTGCTTCAAAGCAGCGGTCGGTTCCGCTTTGATGACTTTGGCAGGTCATCACGGCCTTTCCGCCAAAATCAATCACGGCATCGAAAATCCTTTGGTCATCGGTGGCAACCACTAAGCGGCTAATGTTTTCAGACTGTTGGCATTGTTCGTAAACGCGCTGTATCATAGGTTTTCCGGCAATATCAGCTAAGGGTTTTCCGGGAAAACGACTCGAAGCATATCTTGCCGGAATCACACCAAGGACTTTCATGGAAGATTTTTTTTGATTATTGTTAAAACAGTCCGTGTAGGTTAGCGTTCACCCGTTCAATCACCGAGGCCAAATCGGCAGGTTTTTCGAGGTCGAGTTCATCCACTTCGACGATAAGCAGATTGCCGATGGTATATTTTGAGATCCATGCTTCGTAGCGCTCGTTGAGGTGTTTCAAATAGTCGAGGCGGATGGATGCTTCATATTCTCTACCGCGTTTCTGAATTTGACTCACCAAAGTTGGTACTGAGGCTCTGAGGTATATCAATAGGTCGGGTGGCTGAATAAATTGTGCCATCAGCTCGAATAAGGAGCTATAGTTACTGAAATCGCGCGATGACATCAGATTCATCGCGTGCAAGTTAGGAGCAAAGATATAGGCATCCTCGTAAATCGTCCGATCCTGAACCACGGTTTTGCCGCTGTTTCTGATTTCGATCACCTGCCTGAAGCGGCTGTTGAGGAAATAAACCTGCAGGTTGAACGACCATCGCTGCATATCTTCATAGAAACTATGGAGATATGGATTGTTTTCAACGTCCTCGTAGTGAGGTTGCCAGCCGAAATGCTTCGATAGCAGTCGGGTAAGGGTTGTTTTACCTGAGCCGATGTTTCCAGAAATAGCAATATGCATAGGGTAAGTTTTTCTGCAAATGTAAGCTTTGCAACAATTGGTTAGTCAATAAGCTGAAGAATTTGTTCGAGCAGGATTCTGTCGTTCGACAAGCGTGGGACTTTGTTTTGTCCCCCGAGCTTACCATTCATTTTCAACCAGTTGTAAAATGTTCCGGGTTTTGCCTGATGGACAACCGGAGGCATAAGTATCAGATTGTGGTATCGTTTGGCTTCATAATCACTATTGAGCGATTTTAGCGCATTGTCGAGGGTTTCGGCAAAGAAACCTAAGTTTTCGGGTTCTTTATCAAACTCTATAATCCACTCGTGGAAAGCTGCTTTATGACCAGGGAGAAAATGCGGCCCTGCGGTATAATCGGTGATAACAACACCACATTTGGCACTGGCAATGGCCAGCGCCTTGTCGGCATTGTGAACCATCAACTCTTCGCCAAAGGTATTGATATAGCTTTTCGTACGCCCCGAAATTCGGAGTCTGAATGGGTTCAAAGAGGTAAAGACAACCGTATCGCCAATTAAATAGCGCCATAGGCCGGCATTGGTTGTGATGACAATGGCATAGTTCCGACCTATTTCTACCTCACTTAGCCGCAATGCTTTAGGATGTTCATCGTCCAGATTTTCGACCGGAATAAATTCATAAAAAATTCCATATTCGAGCATCAGAAGCAGCTCGTTGCG
>JBDHYV010000240.1:0-4433 GCA_039811545.1 Bacteroidales bacterium
TTCAATTCATCGATATAGGCGCGTTCCATTTGGCGTTCATATGGGCGGTGACGAAATGCAATGCGACTCATCAACGGCAATGAGGTTAATTTTCACACGTTGGATAAGCATAATAAAGCGCTCGGTAAGAAGGCGTTCCGGAGAGACATATAGAAATTTCAACTGGCCATAAGCAGCATGGTTATAGGCGATTTCAATCTCGTTGGGATGCATGCCAGAGTATATGGCTGCTGCCGCGATACCCTTTTGTTTGAGGTGCATCACTTGGTCTTTCATCAGCGCAATAAGAGGTGTTACCACAAGGCATAAACCGGGCATGGCCATTCCGGGCACCTGAAAACAGATTGATTTTCCTCCGCCTGTGGGCAACAAAGCTAAGGTGTCGCGCTGGGCAATGACAGCATCCACAATCTCCTCCTGCATTGGCCTAAATGAGGCATAGCCCCAGTGTTTAACCAATATCTCGAGTGACTGTCGGCTCATGGAATCAATTTATTGGGTTAATGCCGCCTGAAACAGGTCTATAAACGTCGTATCAGTTTGTTAATCAGGACAACCAACTCCGATTTCTGAATTGGTTTTGTGATATAATCGTTGCATCCGGCAATTTTTGCTTTGCGTTCACCATCCGGATCGGCAAAGGCAGTCTGCGCGATAATGGGCAATGCTGGCCGCAATTCCCTGATTAGTTTTGCTGTATCGAATCCATCCATAAAAGGCATCATGATATCTACCAGAACCAGAGTAACAGAAGGGTTTTCGCGGCATATCCGTAGTGCCTCGTTGCCACTGGAAGCCCAGATAATGTCGGCTCCTGAAAGTTTAAAAGCAGATTTATAAAAGGTGAAGTTGGCTTCCACATCGTCAACCACCAAAAAGACTTGGTCTTTCCAGTGGGTGTCGTAATGTAAGCTGGATTCAAGCTGTTGCTTGCGGCTATAATCGGGCAGGGTGGGTAGGGTAAAATAAAAAGTTGACCCCTTCTGGTATTCGGTATCAAACCAGATGCGGCCCCCTAACAGCTCAACTAATTGTTTGGTAATGGAAAGGCCAAGGCCGGTGCCCTCGCGGTTGTAACCATAAGGCGTGTCGAATTTGGCAAAACGCTGAAAAATCTGGGGTGCTTTGTCGCGTTCGATTCCCAAACCCGTGTCTTTCACATAAAACTGAACAAAATCGCCGTCCACCTCGGTATAACCGAACCGAATTGAGCCATTCTCGACAAATTTGATGGCGTTGGTAAGCAGATTAGTAAAGATTTGTCGGAAACGGTTGGGGTCGGTTTCAATTTTAAAAGGCGTTGCGTAAACCGGTTTTTCGATACAAACCCTGATATGGTCCTTCCCGCGACTTCTCAACTGGTTTTGAACCATGAGCATGATGTCTTCAAGGGTCTGATCCACGTCCACAACAAGTTTAGTGATTTTGATCTGTCCGGCCTCGATTTTCGAGATGTCAATTATATCATTGATCAGTTGCAAAAGTGTGTCGCCTGCGGCCTGAATCATCCGGGCATATTCCTGATATTCTTCGGCCACATCGTCCTGATCGAGAAGGAGCTCTGAGAAACCGATAATGGAATTGAGAGGTGTGCGTATTTCGTGGGAGATATTGGCTAAGAAAAGTGTTTTCAATCGGTCGTTTTCTTCGGCTTTCGTACGTTTTATCCTTTCAACATGCAATTTTGAAACATCTTCCGAATGGTCGCTCATTTGTACAAGCACCCAATCTTGCGCCAACACCCCTCCCATGACATGGATACGAAAAAACCGAGTTTCACTTTGTCTGTCCTGCTCACAATCAAACGAATGGCTTTCACCCTGTATGGCATTGTTCACTGCCTCATCCAAATTGGTTGGCAGGTGAAATCCGGCATGGATGAATAAGCCATTTAGGTTTTGATGATGTAGATCCTGAGCACCCTGAAGGATGAGACCACCGGCCTCGTTGCACCAAAACAGGCATTGCCCCGGATGAAATAAAAAGGAAGCTACAGGCGACCGATTCAAAGCTTCGGACAAAACGAGCGCGAAATCGGGATGATCCGGAACACTATTCGTTGGATACCAGAACTGGTTTATATTGGAAGAACCCATAAAATGATGATTAAATGGCGGCAGCGAGACTCGCAGATATTTTTTTTGCTAAAGTAGGCATTAATGCTAACAAATACAAGAAATGTATCATTTCTCTTCGCCAAGTATGCGATTTCCTTTGTGATGGGGCGGAAAATATGGGCAATGCCGGCATCCATTACCGCAACAATAGCCACGATGAATTAAAAATGATTTAGTCATAATCCGAAGGCCGTTCTCGAGATAAAAATCTTCGCCTTCTTTCAAATGGCTGTTAAAGCGGTAAAAACGATCATCGTTAAGAGGTTTCATGAGGCTAAAGAATAGAAAGAAACATGAAAATCGTCCATCAAAAAGCTGCCTTTATCGCGATTCCAAAGATAAATCTTTATTCGATCGCTGTGTAATCTCACCTCCGGCACTTTGAAACCAAACTCCACCTTCTGCCAAACTCCTATTTTTCCACCGGGTATTTGCTTGACCTTGAATGTTTTATAAAATAGTACACGATCATTCAAATCGGAAACGGCATAAACGAGCAAAGCTTGATCGGCAGCACTCATCACAAATTCGTTGATATACAAATCGACTCTAATATAACAGGGTTGCCCGACAAAAGGCAAGGCGGCACCCGACAAATCAAGCGTTGGAGAATAAATATTGATACTGTCTAAAACAGCAACCATTCTGCCGCTTTTTGCGGCTGCCTCCTCACGCAAGCCGTTATTTGTCCAGCAATCCAAGGGTGTTTCCATATCATTGGAAAACTTTTTGGCCAGGGTTTCGTCCGGCTGACTATAAAGGGCCTCTGGAAACTCGCCAAAGGCATTGCGATAGGCAGGAGCCGTCCGCAAAAAAACATACCGATATTTTTCCCACGACATCGAGTCGTGATGCAAGATGCCCACATGATATTGCCAGGTTTGAAAAAGATTTAACACTATAGCACACAGCACCATGACATTCAATAAATAACGGCTCCATTTTTTTTGATAGACCTTTTCGATCAGCATAGCCATTGGAATTGCCAGTGCAGCATAGTGGTCAATCATGGCACGCATTCCAAAACTATCGCCGTAAAACCAATTCCACCAAGCCGAAAGCACAAAAATCAAACACACGAGGTAAGCCATAAACCAACCAAAACGGATCCGTGAGCAAAAATAAAGAACCACTAAACCGGGCAAAATCAGCCACATCACCGGTGTATAAACAAAAAAACCTTTGCGGAAGCTGAACAAAAATCGGATAATGGCCGGCTGCAAAAAACGAAATCCCTCGCCCCGATACGACCAACGATAGAGATTGCCCGTTTGCAGAAAATGAAACAGAAGCTGCAAACTGACAATGATAGCAAAGACAGCAATTGCGGCATAAACGACTTTCCTTTGTTTCATCAGGCGTTCAAAAGCCATACGCCGTTGATTCCCATTTTCGGCCAATGCCGGAACAACCAACACAATCAAGGCATTGGTGGGACGTATCAGCACAATCAATCCGAGCATGATAGCAGCCAAAACAACATGGCGAGGTTGGGGATCGAGAAAATATTTACGGCTGAAAAACAAAAAAAACGATACTGTCGCAAATGAATAGACGTGAGAATGAGAAGGATGAAGAAAAGTGTAATAAAACAGATTTGTTGCAAAAATCAAGATCACAACAACAGCAATCTGCACCTTCTTTCGAAATGCAAATGAACTGAGTAGGCGGATGATTGCAATCAATCCCAACGCTGCATAAACGGCGGCACCCAGCGATACAGCATATTGAAAAAGAATATTATAGCCATCAACGGGCATCCCAATTAAGGAAGAATACAAAGTCGCCATCAAAAAAAATGGCAGGAGCAGCAAAGCTGTCCCCATGAAATATTTATTTGTTATAACTCCATTTTGGTTGTGGAAATAGTGTGCTTCATAGTTTTCGGCGCGTTTTGCCGTTTCCAGCTCATATACCTGTTTGAAGTCGGTGGTATGAAAGAGCAAAACGGTTGGCAGATAAGCATAATATCCGCTGCCATCACCGTCAATGGTGTGTGTGGCCGAACCTTGCCGCAATAGCTGAACAAGGATAAAAATCATCAGAGTGCCGCCAAACAGAAATGTCCGCATAAAAATAATTTCAACTTATTAATACAATTTACAGATTAACAGGCAGTTCGCGTTGAAACCCAGCTTCAAGTGAGATAAATGTTTCAGTGAAAGTGATCTCCGGTATTGACTGAATCCGTTCGACAATAACCTGTTTCAAGTGCTCGTTGTTAAAGGTATAAATTTTTACCAAGAGCGAATATTTTCCACTAATATGGTGACATTCAACAATTTCTGGAATTTCGCGGATTTTATTAAACACTTC
>JBDHYV010000241.1:0-4424 GCA_039811545.1 Bacteroidales bacterium
CCCAGCTCGTTATGCCGGGTTTCACTTTGAGTAGCAGTCGGTAGTGTGGGGCTTGTTTCACGATCTGGTCAATGTAGAACTGGCGTTCGGGACGCGGCCCAACGAGAGACATATCGCCTTTTAGCACGGTAAAAAACTGCGGAATTTCATCGAGGCGCACCTTGCGTATGAAGCGTCCGAAGGGAGTGATGCGGGGGTCGTTCTCGCTCGAAAGCTGTGGCCCGGTTTTTTCGGCATCGGCATACATACTTCTGAATTTGTGCATCTTAAATGGCTTGCCCCGGATGCCAATCCGCTGTTGGCTATAAAGTACCGGCCCTTTTGACGAAAGTTTGACACCAATGGCTGTCATAATATAAAACGGACTGAGCAGAATAATGGCCAGAATGGAAATCACAATATCCATTAGTCGTTTAAGCGATTGCTGCCAGGCCGGCATCAGATCGGGCGAGATTTCGATGAGTGGCGCATGCCAAATGCCACTTTGTCTGACGTTACCAAAAAGAATATCTTGCATGATCGGAATGATCTTAATGACGACAACAGTATCTTCAAGCGCAGCAAAAATCTTGTCAATCGTATCGGTTTCGGTGCGTTCGATGGCAATAATCACCTCCTCAATATCGTATTCATCCACCACTTTTTTGATGTCCTGATAAGGCCCAAGGTGAGGAAGATGCTGTCCAATCTTGTAATCGTCCTTGTCGTAAACACTCAAAAAACCGATGAAGAAGTTGCCGGCCGAACGTTCCTGTTTCTCGATGTCGTTGTATATCTTCAGGGCGTTGCCATTGCTTCCGATAATAACCGTATTGAAACCAATCTCTTTGCGGTGGATTTTCTTCACGGTGATATTGGTCAGTGTCAACCGGAAAGCATAGGTGAAGATGAAATGTAAGGTGTATAAAACCAGAAACGACTGATAATATGATTTATAAGTCACGATCACATCGTCGAGGATGGCGACAAAAAAGATGACTGTGATACCGATGAGGGTGATGACCAAAGTTTGTCCGAGCTCTTTAAGTCGTGCTTTCCGATAAATTTTGCGATAGATTCCGACCATGGCATAGAGGAACAGCCAGCCGATGGGAATCAGGATGATGCCGTTCCAGAAGTTGGGATCGTCGAAGATGTTTTTAAACTTATCGTAAAACAAAGGATCTTCGCTCTGCTTGCGGAAGATGTAGAACAGAAACCATGCAAAGGTTGCCGCAATCCAGTCAAGCAGTACGTATTTTGCTACCTGTACATTTCGGTTCATAGGCTTGGATTTCTGTAAATGAGTTTGATGTTGTCAAAATACAGACTGGCCTTATTCTGGCTACTGAGTATGGCCTCAAAGAACACTTTAAAATATTCGGCCGTGTTGTATTCAGTAACGTTGGGTCCCAGGTTGACGTATATTTTGTTCCAGGTGTCGGACTTGTTCACAACAACAAGGGGAAGCAAAAGGTTGTTGGAAGCTGTTTTTGCGATGAGCCCTACCACAAACTCCTGATCGCATTTGTAGTCGAATTCAAGAAAAACAGGCCTGCCTTTGCCGGGCAGCACATAGGAGAAAAAACTGGCTGCCTGAAACACTTTGTGCGTCGTGTCGAGCTTCACCATGCCCGAGAACGAGCTGTAAGGCGAAATCCAGGCCTCAGGGCTGTTGGCAGGCGAGGTTACCAACATCGTAGTGTCGCTGCTGTTAGTCTTTTCCAGTGAGTTGCTCACGCCTTCAAAATCCTCCATCCAGGCAAAGTGAAGATTGTCCTGATAGCTTGTCTTAGGTTTCACGGCTTGAACTGAATCGGGGATGAAGTTGAACGAATTGATGACAAAAGATTTGTAAAAGGGATAAGGTACCCGTGTCGCACTGATGCCGTTGAGCTTGATGCCAGGCGAGATGTCGAGACGTTGCGCGCCGACGAGCAGCACCGGAACGGTGGCCGGCAGCTCGTAAACGCCGATAAGTTGGTCGTTCACATAAACCCAGGCATCGGTAATCTTGTGGGTGTTGCTGCCTTGAGTAACAAAATCGGCGGTAAACTCAAAAGGCTCAATACGCAGATATGCCGGCACGGTTTGCTCACCTTCAAACTTATAACAAGAGGTTGTCAGGAAACTAAGCCCGGCTACAAAAGAAAAGATGATCCAACGTAAAAATTGTGGCATAAATCCGGTTTGATTTTTGGTAACTTAGTAACGGCGCAACCGTGTGCGATATTGTGCCGAAGGAAAGAAAATTATTCCTAAAACTGATGATTATTTTCGGCGATTTTCTCTAATATCTGGTGTGCCACCAACAGCACCTTGAATCCATCTTCTATCGTAACCATTGGGGTTTTGTTGTTCACGACGGCTTGGTAAAAGCTTTCGAGCTCAGCCTGAATGGCATTGGTAGGAAGCACCTGTGGCCGCTCGAAACTGATTTGACGCATTCCTTTGCCATTGCCCAGGTCAATCAGCATGGCAAAAGGGTCGTCCTTGGCTTTTTCGGCATCCGTCATCCTGACGATCTCGGCGGTTTTGTCGAGGAAATCAACATTGATATAGGCATCCTTCTGAAAAAATCGGCTCTTGCGCATATTTTTCAACGAGATGCGGCTTGCGGTGAGGTTAGCCACACATCCATTGGCAAAGCCGATGCGGGCGTTGGTGATGTCGGGGGTGTTGCTCACCACGGCCACTCCGCTGGCACTCACGGATGTTACCTCCGAATCTACCACACTCAGCAGAATGTCAATGTCGTGAACCATCAGATCGAGCACCACCGGCACATCGGTGCCACGCGGATTAAAATGGGCTAGGCGATGAGTTTCGATGAACATCGGATTACGAATAACGTCCTTCACTGCCAAAAAAGCAGGATTGAAACGCTCTACATGACCCACCTGTACCTTCACGCCGGCATGACGGGCCAGCTCGATCAACTGACGGGCCTCGTCGGGCGTGGCTACGATGGGCTTCTCGATAAAAACGTGTTTGTGCCGCCGCAAAGCCTCGGCAGCACAGCTAAAATGGGCTATTGTAGGAGTTACAATGTCAACCACCTCCACCGCTTCCATCAATGCTTCAATGCTCGCGAAGGCCTGAAGCCCAAATTCGTCTGAAACTTTTTGTGCTGTATCATCGTCCGGATCAAAAAAACCAACAAGCTCATAATTAGCTATTTGGCGAATACATTTTAGATGTATCTTGCCCAGGTGACCGGCACCCAACACTCCAATTTTCAACATGATTTCCAATTTTGACAAAAGTAGTACCTTTTTGGTCTGCCAGATAATGTTAACTTCGCACTCGCGGAATTTAGAATTCCTCCAGATAAACAAACCGGATTTTATTTTTTGGCTTAGATGCAAGATACGTTCAGACACAAGGGTTTGCGCAGAAAGTTGGTAGATACCGTTCGCGGAAAGGGAATCCACGACAGCAAAGTTTTGGCTGCCCTCGAGGCAGTGCCGCGTCATTTTTTTATGGATTCATCCTTTCTTGAGTTTGCCTATCAGGACAAGCCTTTTCCCATAGGTTCGGGTCAGACCATCTCGCAGCCCTATACAGTTGCTTTTCAAACATCACTTTTACACCTTGAGCGAGGGATGAAAGTGCTGGAAATCGGCACCGGATCGGGTTATCAGGCTTCGGTGTTGGCCGAAATGGGTGTGCGGGTCTTCAGTATCGAACGCCAGCGAAAACTCTACAAGAAGACAAAAGCTTTCATGGAAAGTATGCCTTGGAAAATACAGTTGTTCTTGGGCGATGGCTATGCCGGATTACCAAAATTTGCTCCTTTCGATCGCGTGCTGATCACGGCTGCAGCTCCGGAAATTCCATCAGCACTTGTCGAACAATTGAAAATCGGTGGAATCATGGTGATTCCTCATGGCAGCGGTGATGAACAGCAAATGCTGCGACTGACCAAACAAGCCGATGGAAGTCTGTCAGAGGAACGATTCGGCACTTTTCGTTTCGTACCGATGCTCGGAGATTTGGCTGACGACTGAGTTCTTTTGTTGTTTGGGATTGCTGCAAATTTGGCAAAATGGCGAGGCGATATTGAGGTTAGGCCGATTTCTCGCTTCGCTCAGATGAGCGAAGCTTCTCCCAAAATGGTACTTCCACCCTTTGGTAATCAAACATAAATGGCTCCTTTTTAGGGCTTTTCGGCTATTCGTATTAGTGTTGTAGGTAGTGCAGTTTTCAGTCGCTTTGTTTTCGGTCGTTTTGTCGTGCGTTTGATTGGTAGCTCTTTTGCATTTTTTGCTTGGCTTTGTGCGGTTGGAAAAATGCAAATGTGCTTCTAAAAGCGTTGGCTAATTTGTCTTGTCAATAGTTATTAAGTCAAACTGTGGCAATTCGGTTGTTTCAAAATACTGACTTGTGATTTTATCAAGAAAACTATCCGTTATAATATCTTCTTCCAAATACTGTTCACGGTC
>JBDHYV010000242.1:0-4423 GCA_039811545.1 Bacteroidales bacterium
AATCGTACTCCCCTACCAGAAGTTCCATTATTAGTAAACTTAAATTTCAAATTAGATGTATTTAATGTGCCTAAAGACCAGGTTGAGGAAACGTAGTTAGTGCTTGTTGGAATTGTAGATGTAAAGGTCGTCGCTGACCAAGTACTTCCTCCATCACTTGAATATTCAACCAATGCCGGATTGTTAGCCCCGCTTCCATAAGTTGCCACTTTAAATGTTAATTCAAGATCAGTATAACTAGAAACATTAATATTTGCTGAAATGATAATATCTTTGGGTGAACCTGCCTCTAAAAGCCAATAGCCTCCTTGTTGTATAGTATTTGAGGTTATATTGTTTGTAAATGTCCAACCAGATGTAACAGAGGAGCAATCGTTTGACATCAAAGTGGTGCGTTGTGCCCACACTCTCCCTCCCGTCAGCAATGCCGCGGCAAGGAGCAACATTCTAAAAAACGTAGAATTTCGCATACGTCAATTGTTTATTGGTTTATGTTGATGAATTTGATAATCAAGTACTTAAGGGTAATATTCCGGCCTTGTTTTCTGAAAAGAAGATTGGGCGGGGCTTTTTGCCGGGTAAAGTTACGAAAAGAACCCATATATCCAAGCCTTTATAGTGAAAAAGTAGTGAAAAATCAAAAGCCGGTGTTCCTGTGGGCTGCCGGTCGTGTTCCGGCGCGGTGGTTTTAGGTTTCCGGCTTTGCTTTTGTGCGGTTCAATTTTCCAAAATGTGTAACTTTGCAGCCTCAAAACAAATCGTATCACACCGAAATAGTATCGTTTTATGGGCAGAGCCTTTGAATACCGCCGCGCAGCCAAAGAAAAACGCTGGGACAAGATGTCGAAAGTTTTTCCGAAATTGGGTAAACTCATCACCATCGCCGCCAAGGAAGGCGGCCCCGATCCCGACATGAACCCGCGTCTGCGCAACGCCATCCTGAATGCCAAGGCCGAAAACATGCCGAAAGAAAACATCGAAAATGCCATCAAACGCGCCGCAGGCAAAGATGCCGAAACTATGGTGGAAGTGGTGTACGAAGGCAAAGGGCCTCACGGCGTGTTAGTGTATGTGGAGTGCGCCACCGACAACACCACCCGCACCGTGGCCAATGTGAAGTCGTATTTCAACAAAGCCGGCGGCTCGTTTGTGCCCATCGGCTCGTTCGAGTTTATGTTTTCGCGCAAGGCTGTGTTTGAATGTAAAGCCAAAGCCGGAACCAATATCGAAGAGTTGGAGCTGGCTTTGATTGATGCCGGCCTCGAAGAAATTGAACAGCTTGACGAGAACATCTTCCTCTATGCCGACTATGTCCATTTCGGGCAGCTTCACCATGCCATCGAGGAAAACGGCTTGGAAATTGTCAAATCGAGCCTGCAACGCTTCCCCAACAGCCCAGTGCAGTTCAACGAAGAACAAATGGCCGACATCGAACGGATGATTGACAAGATTGAAGAGGACGACGACGTGCAGGCCGTTTACACCAATATCGGTTAACAGCCGCCGGTGCTCAGAGCTCTTTCAGAAAATCGGAGATGGAAAGCGTGGAAGGGATATTGAATTTTTTCCGCAGCCGGTAGCGGCCCATCTCCACCGCCCTCACCGTGATGTTGTTGAGCGAGGCAATCTCTTTCGACGACAAATCTAAGCGCAACATGGCACACAGGTGCTCCTCGTTTTTGGTCAGATTCGGGAAACGGCTGCGCAGTTTGCTGTAGAAGCTGCTGTTCAGTTCGTCAATATGCGCCTGAAACTCGTCTAAGTCTTTTTGCTGGTTGATGTTTTGCTGCACATTGAGGGTCAGCTCCTTGATGCGGCTTTCGCGTTGGGCGGGCGGCACCTCGCGCAGCTTCTTAAGCTCGGTCTGCAGCTCCTGCAGAAACTTGTTTTTTTCCACCAAATGCAGAGCCACATTGGTCAGGTCGTTCGACTTGTTTCGTAGTTCCACCTCCATCAAATCCTGTTTGGCCTTGCTTAGTGCGGCTTCCTGCTCCATCATCAGCTTGTTTTTGTAGTGCCGCGATTGCTGCTGCGAATAGATCAGGATGGTGATGGCGATGACGGCTATAAGCGAGAGCAGCAGCAGCAACTGCCGGCTGTGGGCCAAGCTTTTTTCGCGCTGAAGCAGGGCAATCTCGTTGTCTTTCAGCGCAAGCTCCTTCTCTTTCAGCCGGAGATTCAGGCGCGAGTGCAGCTCGTCGAGCTGGTCGGCCTTGGCCCGTGCAAAAAGGGTGTCGTGCAGCGCACTGTATTGTTTGTAAAGCTCAAAAGCCTTGCGTGTGTTGCCTTTGCCATCGTAGGCCAAGCTCTGTCCAAAACTGGCATCGTGCTGCCCTTTCAGGTCGTCCACCAACATGGCTAAGCGCATCATCTCGTCGAAAGTGGCGTTGGCCTCGTCGTATTTGTGAATTTTCAAGTAAAAATTGCCGGTCTGAAGCATGCCGTTGATGATGGAGGCCGTGTCGCCCTCTTCGCGGTTCAGGGCGATGCTGCGGCCAAAATACTCAAGTGCCTTTTTCTCGTCTTCTTTCTCGCTGAAAATCAGACCCAGATTCAGATAATTGATCGAGAGATAGCGGTTGTTGCGGATGCGCTGGTTGATCTTGATGGCTTGCTGATAATAGTCAATGGCCCGGCCATAGTCGCCTTTGAGCCGGTAAATCTCGCCCACATTGTTGAGCGAGGCCGCAATGCCGCTTTCATCGCCGATTTCTTCCCTGATGCGAAGGGCATCCCTGAAATAGGAGGAGGCCTTGTCCAAATCGTTGCGGTAATAGTAAATACCACCCAGCGAGTTGTAGGCAGCGGCCATCTCTTTGCTGTTGCCGGCTTCGCCTGCATATTCCATGGCCGTGTTCACATAGAGCATCCCCTGCTCGTAGTCGTAATGGTTGTTGATGTAAATATGTCCCAGGCGATTGTAAATCCGCGCCAGCTCGTCTTTGTCTTCAAGCGATTTGAAATGCTTGATGCTGATGAGGTAATAATTGATCGAAGGCTGGAAGTTGTGTCTGTACTCGAAAATTTCGCCCATCACCTTGTTGCTCACAGCGCAGGAAGGGATGGATTGCAGGCGGGTGGCAATGGCCAAAGCCTGACGGCTGTAAGCCAGCGCCTTGTCGGGATTACTTTCTTTGAGGACGGTGGCTAAAATGTTCAATACGCTGATCTTCTGCTCGTTGTCATCTAAGGTGGACAAAAGAAAAACTAAGCTGTCCGTTTGGGGCAGCTCCCGCGCTACGACTTCCTTTGCAAAAAAAGGAACCGTTGCAACGAGCAGCAAAAGGCAGCGTATCAGCCTGTTATTCATAAGCGTCCGTCACCGGAATCACATAATATTCACCGGTACGCGGATCTTTGAAGAATTTGTTGTGTCCGTTGATGGCTTCCAGATTGGCATCCACCTGACCTTTGATGAAGACGGTGTTTTCCACTTCCACCTGACCCTGAACCGTTACCGGCTGGTCGGAAGTGATTTTCACCGGCTTCAACTGGGGAATCAGCCCGGCATTCTGGAGGACAATCACCCAAACCCCAATGCCGATGAGGAGAAGGGCGTTTTTCACGAAATAAGAATGCTCCATAGTGCGTATGTATTAAAGGTTTGTTTCGTCTAAAACCAATGTGAACCGGCAATCCTGAAAGGCCACGGAATCGAGATGAGGATCAGAATCAGGGCGATTAGATAGTAACGAAAGAGAGCTTTGGCCGCTGCAAGGTCGGCTCTTTTTTTCCATTTCACATATCCGATGGTGAGCAAAACGATGGCGACCAACATCAGACTGATGTGTTCGACCAAGAAAAAACGCTGTACTTTGTCGGACATGGCCGAAGCTTTGAACACCACTTTCGGGCTGATAAAATAGAGCAATATTCCAAATATAAACTGTAAGTGGGTGGAAATCAGTGTAAATAAGGCCAGCGAGCGGATGCTTGAACGGTTACCGCCGTTTTTGCGGGCTTTCCATAAGGCAAATAAAGTGCCAGCGAAGCCGGCCAGCACTAGCCAGCGAAGACCTGAGTGACTTTTGAGTAAAGGGAGATACATATTGTTAATGAGTGTGTGAATTTTGGCCAAAAATACGATTTTTGTTCAATACAAAATTCAGGATATCAAATTACCTTGCCGGCTGGACGTTTTATGGCGTGTGGCCTTTCACGGCATTCACTTTTTGAAGAAGAACAGCAGCGGCTCATCCATCAGTTCCCGCCAGTTGCCCCACGAATGTCCCTGGTTGACTTCCACATAGCGCAACGGATAACCTTTGGTCGTCAGGATGTCGCGCATGGCGCGGGCGCGTTCCTGAGTGTCGAAGATGGTGCCGGTGCTCATAAAAATTTTCAGCGGCAGGGTTTCGCTCTGTTCATACTGGCTTAGGATGGCGTTGTCGAATGCCGGCGAGTGAATGCCGATGAGCCGGAA
>JBDHYV010000243.1:0-4381 GCA_039811545.1 Bacteroidales bacterium
TCAATTACAACAATATAGCGGAAGATTATCTTGACCTCAAGCGCTACGATTCGGCCTTCCATTACATTGAAAAGGCCATTGCGGTGAATCGTGAAATCAACAACCTGTTTAATCTGGCAAATTCATATACTACCCTGTCGCGATTTTACCGGATCACAGCGAACGAAGCACAGTTCATCGCGACTACACGCACCGCCATGGAGATTGGCTACCAAAATAACTTCAAAGATGTGCTGCTCAACACCTCAAATAACCTTCAACAATATTATTTTGAAAGCGGGCAAACCGACAGCGCATATAAATATAAGTCCCTGCAATACCTCTATCGCGACAGCCTTTTTGCCGAAAACAGCCTGACCCGCATGTCGCAGCTCGAATTATTGCATAAGTTGGAAAGCGAAGAACAAGTTATGAAAATCCAGCAACAACGAAAGGACTTGTCGCGAACTCTTGTCATCATTCTGTTAATTGCCGGCATCGTTGTTGCCTCGTTATTGGTTGTGCGCTTCCGGATGAAAGTACGATATGCACGACTGGAAGAACAAAAATTGAAAGACGAGCTGGAGTTTAAAAACAAAGAATTGGCAGCCAATGTAATGTCGTTGCTCAAAAAGAATGAGATGCTGGCCGATATTACCGAACGCCTGAGCAAACTCGAGAAAGAAACCAACAATCAGGAAAACCGCGCACTCATTCATAAAATAGCCTACGACATTGAAAATATCAGCCAGGAAAATATTTGGGAAGAGTTTGAGCTTCGTTTCAAAAATGTTCATGGTGAATTTTATGAAAAACTACTCAAAAGCTATCCCGACCTTTCGCCCAACGAACAACGTCTGTGTGCTTTCCTGCGCCTGAACCTCACCACCAAAGAGATTTCAAACATTTCAGGTCAAAGCCAGCGCGCCATCGAAATGGCTCGTTTCCGGCTTCGCAAAAAACTGGGAATCGAATCACCCGACATCAATTTAGTGACCTTTATTTCAAAAATTTAAACACCGACTCAGGCTTTTTTTGGGTGCATGATTTTCATGCATTGTGAAATCATTGTTTGCTCTTGTAAAACAGAGAACAAACCATAAAAATCATAATCTATTGTATATTAATAAAATAAATGAATTATGATTTACTAAGTGAAAGTTTTGTGCAACATTGAATGCTGGTATATGAAAGTTTTGTAATCAAAAATATTGATACTATTTGGATGAATCAGAGCAATTTTGCTGAAGTTTTTTATCGAAACCCTCAGAAAAATGAAAGAAAGAAATTCGAAAAAGAAGCCATCCAAGGAGGCCGTCAAAAATGACGAAAACAGTCTGGAGGAGATGGTGGAGCAGAAAAAGCTTCAAAACAAAGTATTGCAAAAAATGATTCATTCAATTTCAAACAAAGCCACTAACTAAACACCTTTTATTCAATGAAAAATTCTACTTTTATTCTGTTATTTTTTGTGCTGGGATTCATTTCAACCGCTTTTGCCCAACACACCTATGTCGGGTCGTATGTTCATGACGACTTTGCTCAACAACGTTTGAAAAACCACATCACCGAAATCCCCGAAACATCGCTTTCGGCTGAAGAAGTTACCGCTGTATCATATCATCCTGACGGTAGAGCCGGACTAAGCCCCAAAAAAGTTGTGCTTGAAGAGAGTACCGGCACCTGGTGTCAATGGTGTCCGAAAGGAAACTATTATGCTGATTCATTGGCATTAAATTACGAAAATGTTTTTGTCATCGCCGTACATGGTTATGATGCTATGGAAAACACGGCACATTTGGCCGGCACGGGATTGGCAGCCTATCCGTCGGCCAATGTTAACCGCAGTTATATGGGCAAAACCATCAACCAATGGTTTTCAACCGTTAACACGGCTTTGCAGGAACCGGCGGTGGCTGAACTCAATGTGACGAACACATTTGATGCAACCTCACGTTCGCTAACGGTGAATGTATCAGCCAATTTTGAACAGGCTGTCAGTGGCGATTATCGTTTTGCAGCCATTTTGCTCGAAGATGGTGTTACAGGCCCAGCACCGGCCTACAGCCAGGTGAATCAATATAGCGGCGGGGCAAATGGCTTTGCCGGTGGTTATGAATTATTACCTTCACCCGTCCCGGCTCATATGATTGCCTATAATCACGTTTCGCGTCAGCTCCTCGGAGGCTATGGCGGAGCAGAAAACAGTTTGCCTTCGACTATTGCTGCCGGCAGCACCCACAGCTACAGTTTTGAAACCACCATTCCACAGGAATGGGACTCCGAATTAACCTATGTGATTGCCTTACTTATTGATCCGAGCGGGAAAATTGAAAATGCTGCCAAAAGCGATTATTTGAACGGAAGCACCAATGCCAAACCCGTTTTCACCTCAAGCCCGCTCACCGTTGCTTTTGTAGGCAACAATTATGCTTATTCAGTGTTTGCCCACGACCCTGACAATGCCAACTTAGAGATTACCGCCAGCGTTCTGCCGTCGTGGTTAACCTTAAGCGAAACCAGCTCAATAGGCCATATCCATGATAAAGCCGTACTGTCGGGTACCCCGCAAAACCCCGGAGCCTATAATGTGGTTCTTCGTATCAGTGACGGAGAGAATACAGTAGATCAAGCGTTTACTATTGTTGTGGAGGGTGCATCAGCCGGCGAATGGACTCTGGTCGGCGAAGCAGGATTTACGACAGGAGGTGCATACAACCAGGGTTTTGCGGCGGCAGAAGATGGTACATTGTATCTGTTGACAGTTGTAAACAACCTTATGGAGGTGTATAAAAAACAAGAAGGCAGTAACTGGACTTCGCTCGGCTTAGCTCAGGCAAATGCCTCGAGTGGCCAAGTAGCCACGGCACCCGACGGCACGCCTTTTATCGCTTATTCTCTCAATTGGAGTAATGTGTATGTTAAAAAGTATGTGGATGGTGCATGGGTACAAGTGGGCAGTTCTCCAACATCCGGCAACCAGATCGGTTTAGTCGTTAATCAGGCTTCCGAACCAATCATTGCTGTTCAGGATGCCAATTACAATTATCAGGGGGTAGCCTACAAGTTCAATGGAACAAGCTGGGTGCAGCTTGGCGGAGGATTTTATTCTACCGTTGGGAACGGCGCTGCATGGAACGTTGCCCGTCTCGACGACAACGATAACCTCTATATTTTATGGGGAGCTTTCGGCTCTAGCGGTACCGCAGCCCATGTGTCGAAACTCACCGACAGCGGTTGGCAAATATTAGGCGGACAAGCTGTGGGCCAAGCCAATGTGTATTACTATCAATCTTTTGATGTTGACAACAACGGCAATGCTTGGGTAGCCTATACGGCAGGAAATATTGATAAAAAGCTCGAAGTCTATCATTTTGATGGGAGCACATGGTCGTTGATTGGCGATGATTTACCCGGCGGTGCAGTGGAACATTGCGGTGTCCGTTTAGCCGACGATGGAACTCTCTATATCAGCTTTATTGATTTTGCCTATAACAATACAATTTCGGCCATGAGTTATGACGGCTCAGAATGGTCTTATGTCGAACCGCGCGGGTTTACCAATAGTGCCGGAAAATACCCCCAATTGGTGATGCATCACAATACACCGATCATTGCTTATGCCGATTTGTCTCTGCAGGAAAAGGCCAGCGTGCAGGCCTATATCAAAGACGAGTCTGCTGTTATTTATTTAAATCCACAGAGCATTGATTTTGGTAACACCCCTCTTGACCAGCCCTCGGAAGCCGAAATTATAGTGACCAATCTGGGAAGTGCAGTAATGAATATCACCGAAATTTCATCAACCAATGATGTCTTTATTCCGAATATGTCAACCCTGACCATACCGGCAGGTGCAAGTGCAACGGTCACGGTGAGTTTTGAACCGGAAGAAGCCTTGTTTTATGAAGGCGTCATTCGTTTTCACAACAACGACCCGGCTAATCCCGTGGCTGAAGTCGCAGTTTCCGGAACCGGTATTATCATCATCGGCGCCAATGAATTACAAACCTCCGATGTGCGTATCTATCCGAATCCTGCAAAAACAGAACTCTTTATCAGCGGTATGGATGGTCTGAAAACAGTTCAAATTCAGAATAGCAATGGCCAACGCCTGATCCAGATGGAAAGTACTGATCAAACCATTCATCTCTCCACTGAGAAACTGACACCTGGCGTTTATTTTGTAAACATAATTACTGATAAAGAACGTGTTACAAGGAAATTGGTTGTAAAGTAGGCTCGTTTCCCGATCGGGCAAACCGTTGATTGACTTCCAAAGAATAGAGAAGTCCGACAACTAAATTGAGTATGATTAAAAAGGGGGGAGTATTCAGAAAACTGTGTCAGTCTCATTTGCGAATTTACAATTTTTTCTTTTGACCTCTTAGGTGCCATTTTC